>JAQSDS010000429.1 GCA_029946045.1 Rhodoferax sp. | reverse complement strand
AGGCCATGATGCGTAATACCTGCGGCATCATCATGGTGCACAACCATCCGAGCGGATCGATCCAGCCGTCGCGGGCCGACGAGATGCTGACGCAGACGCTCAAGACCGCGCTGTCGCTGGTGGACGTGCGGGTTCTTGATCACCTGATCGTGGCGGGCAGCGACATTCTGTCTATGGCAGAAAGGGGGCTTATTTAGTCGAAGGGGCTTTGCCCCTTTATTTCATTTTTTATCGTGGCGCTGCGCGCAGACATGATGCCCCTGCGGCGCTGCGCCTTCGGGGGCGCTCGGCGCTTGACGTCTGTTCCCGCGCACATGCTGGCAGTCACGGGGGCAGCGCCGTGACATATCCGGCACGACACGCAAGCTGACATGTGAATCAATTACGGCAGCATCGGTTGGTGACATGCGCATCGACAGGAAAGCCAAAATGCAGCGACAGGCGTGCTGACTGGTGAATCAATTCGTTATCATCAAAATCGACCATATCGTCAACGCCGGGAATTTTGCTTTCCGGTCATTCGGGCTCGGCACCATCTGTACCCGCATTCGACCCATTGCAGTCATAGCGACCGATAAAAAGGTCGCCTGACAGCCGACATTCATCGGCCTGAACACAGGCGTCGCCTCAATTGAGCCAGAAGCCTCTTTATGAGTGCCGCGATAGGCCAATGCTGACGATAGTGATCTTGCCCCTGAAAAACGGGCTCCATATGTTGCCAAAATCAAGAAGGAGTTGGCTACCTACAAACGCTTTCGAAAGCTCACCCAGGATTGGGTTGCACTGGCCATCACCCTCTCACAGATGAAGCTCGAAGAGGCGCGTCAAAATGATAAGGAAAAGTAGCCGAGAACTCGGCACTCTCAAGCGCTGTTTAAAAACGGCGAAATTGGCTCTCTATCTCCCTCATCGTCCCACTGGATCGAAAAAAAGTTGACTTTCTTTGAAAAGCTAAACTATACTTAAACCAAGCGAACGTTTGCTTTGTTAAAAGACACTCTCAACACCATATGACAACGCGCAAAGCCAACAAAGGTCCCCGATCTGATAACCGTATCCAAGAGTTGCTTGATGCCGCGGCGCACCTTTTTTCCAAACATGGATATTCAGCCACCTCAATGCGAGACATTGCATCATCAGTCGATATGCTGTCTGGATCCCTGTATTACCACTTTCCATCAAAAGAAGAATTGCTTGTGGCTGTATACAGCGCCGGCGTGACTCAGTTGGTAGATGCAACTTCTGAGGCCCTCAAAAAAGAATCAGATCCGTGGACCCGACTAGAGGCACTTTGTCGAGCGCACCTAGAAGTAGTCCTGAAAGAGAGTGACTACGCGCAGGTCTTGATCCGCGTCATACCAAGCGACATTCCTTCAGTAGCTGAACGACTTCTTGAATTGAGAGATGCCTACGAAGAAGTTTTTCGAAAAGTAGTTTCAGATCTGCCACTGCCGCTTGGCGCCGATAGAAAAACGCTTCGTCTGATGCTCATCGGCTCACTTAACTGGGCTCTTTTTTGGTTCGATCCTCAAGGGCGCGATTCCCCGCACGTCCTTGCGCGAAAGTTTGTGGGGCTTTTGAAGGAGTCACAAAATGTTTGAACGTCCACCCAAAGTCATTGTCACCAAGATTGGCTTTGATGGTCATGATCGAGGAAGTCGCGTCATTGCAGCTTGTCTGCGCGATGCGGGAATGGAAGTAATTTACACCCCGCCATGGCAAGAAATTTCCACTGTGGTCAAGTTGGCTATAGAGGAGGATGCAGACGTTATTGGAATCTCGTCTCTTGCCACGGATCACCTGATTGTTCCGAAACTTATGTTGGCACTGCGAGAAGCGGGTGCAAAAGATGTGCAGGTAATCGTAGGTGGGATCGTACCGACCAAAGATGAAGCGCTATTGATCGAGTCTGGAGTGGCAAAGGTCTTCCATCCAGGCTCTTCATTGCAAGATATTGTCGATGAGGTTCGTTTGTTGTCAGGACAGCGGAAAAAGCAAACTGGAGCACAAGTATGACAACCACAGAATCCATGAACGTCACAGATGAACAGTTAGAGGCTGGAAATCGGTGGAAAAAAGAATTCGCAGCTGGTGTTTCTGGAGAAGGTACAACTTTAAATCGTTCAGGAATCGAAGTTAAGCCTTTGTATACCCCGGCTGATTGTTCAAACGACTCGTATTTGGATGCACTTGGATTTCCGGGTGAGTATCCGTATACCAGGGGAATATATCCGACCATGTATCGAGGCAGAAGTTGGTCGCAACGACAATTAATTGGTCTCGGCGTTCCTGAGGATTACAACTTGCGAGTCAAGGAAATCCTCGCCTTGGGTGCATCAGCTCTGTCACTCATTCCTTGTAATTCTGTTTTTCGTGGCTACGACGCAGACGAAGTTCCCATTGAGTTGCTTGGAACCTGCGGGACTGTCATCAATCATGTCGAAGATATGGAACGTGCATTAGCAGGTGTTCCAATTGGAGAACTTTCGACAGCCATGAACGACCCAACTCCGTTTACCCTGCTAGCGTTTGAGTTGGCTGTAGCACGGAAAAATGGAGTTCCATGGAGCAAAATAACAGGCACATCTAATCAGAGCGATTGCATCTCGCACTTCGTTGCTAACCATATGTTTTTTCGCCTAGATTTACAAGGTGCGCGTAGGATCGTGGTGGACCACATTGAGTTTGCGAACAAACATCTCCCTGGATGGAACCCGCTGTCGATCGTTGGGCAACATATGCAACAAGCGGGAGCCACTCCCGCAGAGGCAATGGCCTTTACGCTTTGCTCTGCCATTCAATACGCAGAAGATTGCATTGCTCGAGGCATGGATCCCGATCGATTTTTGCCACGATTTACGTTCTTCTTTGACATCTCAGTAAGTTTCTTCGAAGAAGTTGCGAAGTTCCGGGCAGGAAGACGTGTGTGGGCGAAGCTGTGTCGAGAACGCTTTGGCGCCAAGGATCCGCGTTCATGGCGATTCAAATTTCACGGACAAACCTCTGGGGTTGATCTTACACGTCAGCAACCACTCAACAATATTTCGCGAGTTTCGGTTCAAGCAATGGCTGGAATATTTGGCGGACTCCAGTCCTTACATACCGACGGTTACGACGAAGTTTTCTCGACTCCAACCACTGAAGCAGCGCGTATCGCCGTTGCCACACAAAATATTTTGCGTGAGGAGGCACATCTAACTGACGTCATTGATCCGTTGGGAGGTTCTTATTACGTTGAATCTTTAACGGATCAAATGCAGGAAAAAATCGAGTCAATCATCGACTTGATAGATGCTGCGGGCGGTATGTACAGTGCAGTCGGTAAGGGTTTGGTCCAGCAAATGATTGGGCAATCTGCATTAAAGTTTCAGAAACGAATTGATACTGGCGAGCAAACTATTGTTGGCGTGAATGCCTACAAGGTGGACGAAGATCCAGAAAACTATCCATCACTCGAATACCCCGACCGTTTACGCATGCAGGCGCAAGTTGAAAGACTCGCGCAATTTAAATCTAATCGATCAGCCTCGTCCGTAAAGAACTCTCTCGACTCGCTAGCCAGAACCGCCAACACAAAGGATGGGAATGTATTCGAACAGGTTGTTGCCGCAGCGGAAGCGGGAGCAACTCACGGCGAAATTTGCGGAACATTACGTCGCGAACTGGGCTTTGGCCACCCATTGACAATTGTATGAAGAACGACTCTGCATCTATTCGTGATGGAATCTTAAACGGAGATCGTCGGATCATCTCCCGGGCTATCACGTCAGTAGAAAATGGAAATGAGCGGGCATACGCAATTCGCTCAGCGATTGCTAATCATCTAGGTCGTGCTCACGTTATCGGAGTTACAGGACCTCCTGGTGGAGGTAAATCAACGCTAGTTTCAGCTCTAATTCGAACACTACGCTTGCGTGGGCAAACGGTGGCTGTTATTGCCATAGACCCTTCCAGCCCCATTACCGGCGGTGCCGTTCTGGGTGATCGAATAAGGATGGGTTCGCAGCAGGCCGACGAGGGTGTCTTCATCCGTTCGTTGGCGTCCAGGGGCCATTTGGGGGGACTGGCTAGGTCAACTGGGGACGTCATCGACGTTTTTGATGCGGCAGGCTTCGACACGATTATTGTGGAGACGGTCGGTGCTGGACAGTCCGAGGTGGAAATTACTAAATTTGCAGACACGCGCCTCGTGATTTGCCCGCCGGGACTGGGAGATGATATTCAGGCCATTAAGGCTGGGGTTCTGGAAATTGCAGATGCCTTTGTTGTCACTAAGGCCGATCTTCCAGACGCAAATCGCACCCATCGGGAATTGGAGTCAATGCTCGCGCTAAGGAGCAACAAATCAGTTGTTCCTCCGGTTCTGCAACTTATTGCGACCACTGGTCAGGGCATCGAGGTGTTGGTTGAATGGCTCAGTAGCCGCGCGCAACGTGGTACGCGTCATTGCTCAGGTGGAACGCAGTCGGTGCTAAAAATGCTTTCACAGTTAATTAGTGTTGATCAATATGCACGTCTTTTAGGCTTAGAGCTTGTCACCGCGGCACCGGGAAGTGCTACGGTTCGTATGCAAGTAATCGATCAGCACATGAATTTTAATGATCGATGCCATGGCGGTGCCATTTTCTCGCTTGGCGATACAGCTCTAGGCCTGGCATGCAATTCGTACGGCACTATATCCTCGTTGATAGACGGTCAACTTAGCATAGTCTCAGCTGTTGAAAAGGGAGAGTGGCTCTTGGCCCATGCATTTGAGGTCTCTCGGACACGCAAGATTGGTAGTTACCGAGTTGACATAACCAGAATGCGAGACAACAGCCACGTCGCTGGAATGCATGGCACGGTCTATTTTCTGGACAAACCAAATCCCGCCTTGATCACGCCTTCGGTCAAATAATGATCGAAGCTTTAATGTGCCATCAAATGAGTCGCGATGAGTTACGTAAGCTTAAGCGATTAGTCACTTTTGGAAATAGAGTCCACGCATCAGAAGATCAAATTTTGCGCTCACGTGAGTCTGCGGTTCTGTTGCTCACAAGAAGTATCCAGCTAGGTCACCGTCGACTTGCGCTCATCCGACTCAATCTAGCTATCGGCTTGGGAGCCTCAGTAACACTTGATCATTGGAATTACTGCGAAAAAATCATCTTGAAAAATCTTGAGAGAGGACTTCATGACCTTTTTGAGACTGCAAAAAAGAAACTGATTGTTTCTCTGCCGCCGTGAAAAGCGATGCTGTTATGTCTCTCTTGACACTATTGAAAAACGACACAACATGACAATGCAGACTACATTTCCTCACTTGCTTTTTAAACACGCGGTCGAACGTGGTGAATCACCAGCGTTTCGTGAGAAAGAGTTTGGCATCTGGAAGACATATCGATGGTCAGACCTTTTGTTATCTGTCGAGCATTTGGCGTGTGGCCTGCACCAAGCCGGCTTGCGCCAGCATGACCACTTGATTGTGATTGGTGCCAACCGCCCGCGTCTCTACGCCACCATGCTGGCGGTGCAGTCGCTGGGGGCAGTGCCCATTGCGCTTTACCAGGATGCGGCTGCGCTTGAGTGTGTGTTCCCCATCAACAACGCAGAAGGCTGTTTTGCCTTTGCCGAAGACCAGGAGCAGGTTGACAAGCTGCTGGAAATTCGCGAGCAATGCCCGCAATTGGCACACATCTATTTTGATGACCCGCGTGGCTTGCGCAACTATGACGAGCCGGGCCTGCAGTCACTCGACGATCTGCTGGCAGATGGCAAAACCTTTGCGTCGCAGCACCCGGAATTTTTCATGTCAGAGGTGGCCAAGGTCAAGCCCGACCACGTGGCATCTATATTCTTCACATCGGGCACCACCGGCAATCCCAAAGGCGTTATGCACACACACGATTCGCTGCTGAACCGCGCCCGTGCCGGTGCCGAGTTTGACAAATTGACCCACAAGGAAGACGTGCTGGCCTACCTGCCGCCTGCCTGGATTGGCCAAAACATCTTCTCTTACGCCCAGTGGCTCTCATGCGGTTATGTGGTGAATTGCCCTGAGTCAGCGGCTACCGTCACGATTGACCTGAAAGAAATTGGCCCGACCTATTACTTCGCGCCACCCCGCGTGTTTGAGGGCTTGCTGACCAGCGTGATGATCCGCATGGAAGACGCGGGCGCCATCAAGCGCAAGATGTTTCACTATTTCATGAGTGTGGCCAAGCGCGTCGGCCCGACGCTGATGGACGGCAAAAGCGTGTCATTGACTGACAGCATCTTGTACGGCCTGGGCAACTTCATGGTGTACGGCCCTTTGCGCAACAGCCTGGGCTTTAGCCGGGTGCGGGTCGCCTACACCGCAGGCGAGGCGATTGGGCCGGACCTGTTCAGCTTTTACCGCTCAATCGGCGTCAACCTGAAGCAGCTCTACGGCTCAACTGAAACCGCCGTGTTCGTCTGCCTGCAGCCGGACCACGAAGCGCGCGCCGACACCGTGGGCGTGCCCTGTGCCGGTGTGGAGATCAAGGTGGCCGAGAACGGTGAGATTCTGGTCAAGTCACCCGGTTTGCTCAAGGGCTACTTCAAAAACCCTGAAGCCACAGCCGAAGTGCTGACGGCCGATGGCTGGTACCACACCAGCGACGCAGGCTTTCTCGATGCCCACGGCCACCTCAAAATCATCGACCGCGTGAAAGACGTGGGCCGCATCAAGGGCGGCGCCAATGACGGCGCCATGTTCGCCCCCAAGTATGTGGAAAACAAGCTCAAGTTCTTCCAGCACATCAAGGAAGTGGTGGCTTACGGTGATGGCCGCGAGAAAGTGTGCGTCATGATCAACATCGACTTTGATGCCGTGGGCAACTGGGCCGAACGCCGCAACCTGCCCTATGCCGGTTACACCGACCTGGCGCAAAAGCCAGAGGTCTACCAGCTCATCAAGGAATGCGTGGAAAAGGTCAACGCCGATTTGAGCGTTGACACCCTGCTGGCAGGCAGCCAGGTGAGCCGCTTTCTGGTGCTGCACAAAGAGCTCGATGCCGACGATGGCGAACTGACCCGCACCAACAAGGTCCGCCGTGGTTTCATCGCCGAAAAATACGATGTGCTGATTGATGCCCTGTACGGCGGCAAAACCTCGCAGTTCATCGAAACCCAGGTCAAGTTCGAAGACGGCCGCACCGGCAGCGTCAGCGCCACCTTGCGCATTGACGATACCAAGACCTTTACCTCAGTCAAGGCTGCTGCCTGAGAAACACCATGGCCACAAAACAAATTGGTGACGTCATTCTTGACGTCAAAAACATCTCTCTGAGTTTCGGCGGCGTCAAGGCGCTGACTGACATCTCTTTCGATGTGCGCGAGCATGAAGTGCGCGCCATCATTGGCCCCAACGGCGCGGGCAAGAGCTCCATGCTGAACTGTGTCAACGGGGTTTATCGGCCGCAGCAAGGCGCCATCACTTTCAAGGGCCAAACCTTCACCCACATGGACAGTCATCAGGTGGCCAGCATGGGCATTGGCCGCACCTTTCAGAACCTGGCGCTGTTCAAGGGTATGAGTGTGATCGACAACATCATGACCGGGCGCAACCTGCGCATCAAGAGCAACCTGTTTTTGCAAGCCTTGCGCGTTGGCCCGGCCCAACGTGAGGAAGAAAAGCACCGTGAGTTTGTCGAGCACATCATTGATTTTCTTGAGATTCAGGCGTACCGAAAAACTCCAGTGGGCCAGTTGCCTTACGGCTTGCAAAAACGCGTCGATCTGGGCCGTGCGCTGGCCATGGAGCCGCAACTGCTGCTGCTGGACGAGCCCATGGCCGGCATGAACGTCGAAGAAAAGCAGGACATGAGCCGCTTTGTGCTCGATGTGAACGAAGAATTCGGCACCACCATCGTCTTGATCGAGCACGACATGGGCGTGGTGATGGACATCTCTGACCGCGTGGTGGTGCTGGATTACGGCAAAAAAATTGGCGACGGCACGCCGGATGAAGTTCGTAACAACGAAGAAGTGATTAGCGCTTATTTGGGTACAGGACATTGAACATGCATTACAAATCCAACAGATTCAATATGAAGCGCTTGCGTGCCAACTCTACCAAGCCAAGGCTGCCGTGGAACTGGCTTTGCCAGGCCACAGGCATCGTCCCCTTGAGGGGAGAGGCTGCTACACGAAGTGAGCAAGCAACAGGGGGGAGTCAATAATCATGGCATTTTTTCTAGAAACCCTACTCGGTGGCCTGATGGCCGGCATGTTGTATTCGCTGGTGGCCTTGGGCTTTGTGCTGATATACAAAGCCTCTGGCGTGTTCAACTTTGCCCAGGGCGCGATGGTGTTGTTTGCTGCGCTGGCGATGGCGCGCTTCTCGGAGTGGATTGGGGTCTGGCTTGGCGGTGACCAGATGCTGCTGGCCAACCTGATCGCTTTTGTGCTAGCGGGTATGTCCATGTTTGTGGTGGCCTGGCTGATCGAGTACCTAGTGCTGCGGCACCTGGTGAATCAGGAAGGGGCCACCTTGCTGATGGCAACGCTGGGCATTGCCTACTTTCTGGAAGGACTGGGCCAAACCATCTTTGGCGGCAGCATTTACAAGATTGACATTGGCATGCCCAAAGACCCGGTGTTCTGGCTCGAGTCAGTGTTCCCGGGCGGCATTCTGATCAACAAGGAAGACTTGTACGCGGCGGTGATTGCTGCCGTGCTGGTGGCGGCATTGAGCGTGTTTTTCCAGAAGACGGTGACCGGTCGCGCCCTCCGCGCTGTGGCCGACGATCATCAGGCGGCGCAAAGCATCGGCATTCCGCTGAACCGCATCTGGGTCATTGTGTGGTGTGTGGCCGGTGTGGTGGCCCTGGTGGCCGGCATGATCTGGGGCAGCAAGCTGGGGGTGCAGTTTTCGCTCGCCACCGTGGCCTTGCGCGCTTTGCCTGTTGTGATTCTGGGTGGCTTGACCTCCGTGCCGGGCGCCATCATCGGTGGCTTGATCATTGGTGTGGGCGAGAAGTTGTCCGAGGTGTTTTTGGGTCCGTATGTGGGTGGTGGCATTGAAATCTGGTTTGCCTATGTGCTGGCGCTGGGTTTCCTGCTGATACGGCCACAGGGTTTGTTTGGCGAGAAGATCATCGATCGGGTCTGATTTTGATAGTGCCTTGCGCTTATGCGACAAGGGCTAAAAGCGGATTTAATTTAAAAAACGTTCAAGACTGAGACCAAGATGTTTTACAGAGAAAACGGCCAATTCAAGACCAGCTACCGGGCTGATCAGCAGATTCTTCCGATCCGGCAAGACCGCATTGCTTTGGGTCTGATTTTGCTGGTGGCGTTTGTGGCAGTGCCGATGTTGGCCAGCGACTACATGTTCCGCGCCATTCTGATTCCATTTGTGATCATGGCGCTGGCTGCGCTTGGGGTGAATATCCTGGTAGGTTATTGCGGCCAGATTTCATTGGGCTCGGGTGCCTTCATGGCGGTGGGGGCTTACGGCGCCTACAACTTTTTTGCCCGCATTCCAGGCATGCCACTGATTCCTGCTTTGCTTTTGGGCGGGGTGTGTGCCACCTTCTTTGGCATTCTGTTTGGTCTGCCCAGTTTGCGCGTCAAGGGTTTGTACTTGGCGGTGGCCACGCTGGCCGCGCAGTTTTTCAGCGACTGGATGTTCCTGCGCATCAAGTGGTTCACCCTGGATTCGTCCTCTGGCTCGGTGTCCGTGACCCAATTGCAGGTGTTTGGTTTCCCGATCGAGAGTGCTGTGAGCAAATACCTGTTTTGCCTGGCGTTGCTTGCCGTCATTGCCTTGCTTGCGAAAAATCTGGTGCGTGGTGCCATTGGCCGCGAATGGATGGCGATTCGTGACATGGACGTGGCGGCAAGCGTGATTGGCATCCGTCCGATGTTTGCCAAGCTCACGGCCTTTGCGGTCAGCTCGTTCATTGTGGGGGTGGCGGGTGCGTTGTGGGGCTTTGTGCATTTAGGTGCATGGGAACCTGCAGCGTTCTCGGTGGACTTGTCATTCAAGTTGTTGTTCATGGTCATCATTGGCGGCCTGGGTTCCATCATGGGCAGCTTCTTTGGTGCTGCCTTCATCGTGGTGTTGCCGATTTTTCTGAACCAGTTCCTGCCCTTGTTGATGGGGCTCTTTGGTATCGAGATTTCAACGGCGGGCATTGCCCACACTGAACTCATGATTTTTGGCGGCTTGATTGTGTGGTTCCTGATTGTGGAACCGCATGGACTAGCCAAGCTTTGGGCGATAGGCAAACAGAAACTTCGCCTATGGCCCTTCCCCCACTGATTTATTGTTCGTTAACCAAAGCACTGCGGTGCATAACTCTAGGAGACTTGAATGAAAATTAAACAACTTGCGCTAGCGGCTCTCTTAACCTCGGTCGGCGCCTCCGCGCTTGCACAGGCCAAAGAACAGTTTTTCCCGCTGTTAAGCTTTCGCACAGGTGCCTATGCGCCTAGTGGTGTGCCATGGGCTAATGGTTTTGTCGACTATTTCAAACTAGTAAATGAACGTGGCGGTATCAATGGTGTTAAGGTGCTATGGGAAGAGTGCGAAACGGGCTACGCCACCGACCGCGGTGTGGAATGCTACGAGCGCCTGAAGAGCAAGCATGGCGGTGCTACGGTGTTCCAGACAATGTCGACGGGCATCACTTTTGCGCTTACCGCGAGAGGTGCCGCAGACAACATTCCTATTCTGACACCCGGCTACGGGTTAAGCGAAAGTGCAGATGGTGAAGTATTTAAGTGGAGCTTTCCGCTTGCTGGCAGCCATTGGACATCAGCTGACACTCAGCTTCAATATGTTGCAAGCAAGCTAGGAGGATTAGAGAAGCTTAAGGGTAAAAAGATTACGCTGCTTTATCACGACAGCCCTTACGGCAAGGAGGCTATCTCCGTTTTGACAAAGCGCTCAAAAATCCATGACTTTGAGCTTGCGATCATTCCGGTGACGCATCCTGGCGTAGACCAAAAATCTGCGTGGCTGCAGATTCGTCAAAGTCGTCCCGATTTTGTACTCTTGTGGGGTTGGGGCATCATGAATAGCACCGCACTTAAAGAAGCTCAGGCCACAGGCTATCCCCGTACTCAGATGATTGGCGTTTGGCCTTCTGGGTCAGAATCGGACGTAAAGGGTGTGAGCGGTGCTGAAGGTTATAGCGCGGTGTTGATGCTTCCTGGCCCTGGAAGCGACTCCGCGATAGTGAAAGAGATACTCACTAAGCTTCATGATAAAGCTCAAGGTAGTGGACCGAGAGCGGAAGTGGGCGAAGCGCTTTACATGCGTGGTTTGATGAATGCAATGTTTGCCGTAGAAGGCGTGCGTCGTGCTCAGGAGCGATTCGGCAATGGTCAGGTTATGTCCGCCACGCAAGCGCGTTGGGGCTATGAGAACCTATCGCTCGACCAGAAAAAGATAGATGCATTGGGCATTGGCGACATCATGCGTCCAGTTTTCACTTCCTGCAAGGACCACATGGGTCCCTCAGCCGCCCGGGCTTATACCTGGACAGGGACAAAGTGGCAGCTGAGTTCCGGGTGGTTGCAGGCGGACATGTCGCTTCTCAGCCCCATGGTAAAGGCAGCGGCAGATAAGTACGCTGAAGATAAGAAGTTGGATCGTCGTTTGGAAGCCGACTGCCAGTCTTGATTCAACTTGCAATCCATGACGGCATTTCGGTGCTTCGTCATGGACTGCACTTTAATTAAACAAGAACAAGTCAACAGTCAGCCTTGCGTGCAGCGCTGCCTATTGGTGAAGGCAAGGAAGTATGGAATCTACAAACATCGTTCTCAACGTCAATGGCATCGAAGTCATTTACAACCACGTCATCCTGGTCTTGAAAGGCGTCTCGCTGCAAGTGCCAGAGGGCAGCATCGTGGCCATTCTGGGCGGCAATGGGGCGGGCAAAACGACCACGCTGCGGGCCATTTCCAACTTGCTTAAAGGCGAACGCGGCGAGGTGACCAAGGGCTCGATCGAGTTGCGCGGAGACCGTATTGAAAACCTGTCGCCCGCCGACCTGGTGCAGCGCGGGGTCGTGCAGGTCATGGAAGGCCGGCACTGTTTTGCCCACCTGACCATTGAAGAAAACCTGCTCACCGGCAGTTACACCCGTAAGGACAAGGGCGAGATTGCAGCCAACCTGGACAAGGTCTACACCTATTTCCCGCGCCTTAAAACCCGCCGCACCAGCCAGGCGGCGTACACCTCGGGCGGCGAGCAGCAAATGTGTGCGATTGGCCGCGCGCTCATGACCAACCCCAGCATGGTGCTGCTCGATGAGCCGTCCATGGGCCTAGCTCCGCAAATCGTGCATGAAGTGTTCGAGATCGTGAAAGACCTCAACCAAAAGGAAAAAGTGACCTTTTTGCTGGCCGAGCAAAACACCAACATGGCCCTGAAATATGCTGACTACGGCTACATCATGGAATCCGGCCGCGTGGTGATGGACGGTGTGGCCAGCGACCTGGCGAACAATGAAGACGTGAAAGAGTTCTACCTCGGCATGGGTGGCGGCGAACGCAAGAGTTTCAAGGATGTCAAGAGCTACAAGCGCCGCAAGCGCTGGCTGGCCTGATCAGTGGGCTGAATGTGGCGCTTGTAGGGTCGTTTGTAGGGTCGACTTCAGTCGACCATGGCGGGTGCAAGTCCGCCCTACAGGGAAACATGTCGGCTGACACATGGTTCCATGTCGGGTTAATGCATGCGCCGAGCGCTTGCAAATGGCCCCTTGTTTAATTTTGTTCGGTCATCGTGAATTTGTTTTGAATGGATCATCTCAATGCCTGATTTTTTTGACGCCCTGGAAACGCGTGACCCGGCCCAGCGTGAAGCCGCGCTGCTGGCCGCCCTGCCCATGCAGGTGGCTCATGCCAAGCTGGCCTCGCCTGCGTTTGCCGAGATTCTCAAAGACGTGAATCCGGCAGATGTCAGCACCCGCGAGGCCTTGGCCAAGTTGCCGGTGATCCGCAAGCATGAGTTGCTGGAGTGGCAACTGAGCAGCCGCAACAAGGGTGGCAACGTGTTTGGCGGCTTCAGCGCGGCGGGTTTTGGCGTACACATGCCGCGTGTGTTCGCCAGCCCCGGCCCGATTTATGAGCCAGAGGGTACCGCCAAAGATTACTGGCGCATGGCGCGCGCGATTTTTGCCGCTGGGTTTCGACCGGGCGAGCTGATACATAACAGCTTCAGTTACCACTTTGTGCCCGCCGGCTCGATGATGGAAACCGGCGCCCATGCCTTGGGTTGCACCGTGTTCCCGGGTGGCACAGGTCAAACCGAGCAACAAGTGCAAGCCATGGCCGAACTGAAGCCTGCGGGTTACATCGGCACCCCCAGTTTCCTGAAAATCATCATTGAAAAGGCGGCTGAGATGGGCGTGGCCCTGCCCAGCCTGACCAAGGCCATGTTTGGTGGTGAGGCCTATCCGCCCAGTTTGCGCGACTGGTTCACCGCGCATGGCATCGCGGGCTACCAGTGTTACGCCAGCGCAGACCTGGGCTCAATTGCCTACGAGACCACCGCGCGTGAAGGTTTGGTGGTGGACGAGGCTGTGCTGTTGGAAATTGTGCGCCCCGGCACCGGTGACCCGGTGCCTGAGGGTGAAGTAGGTGAGGTGGTGATCACCACGCTCAACCCCACTTACCCATTGATCCGTTTTGGCACCGGCGATTTATCAGCCGTGTTGCCGGGCGCCTGCCCCACCGGACGCACCAATGTGCGCATCAAGGGCTGGATGGGCCGAGCTGACCAAACCACCAAAATCCGGGGCATGTTTGTGCATCCTGGGCAGGTGGACCAAATTGCCAAAAGATTCCCGGAAGTGATCAAGGCGCGCCTGATC
>JAQSDS010000428.1 GCA_029946045.1 Rhodoferax sp. | reverse complement strand
AGCTCATCGCACGACGCAAGTGGGAGACCAAGACGCGCGCCAGGATGGAGATATTCACCCGGATTGAGACTTGGTACAACCCGCACAGGCGCCACTCTGGCTTGGCTCAGATGTCGCCTATCAACTTTGAAAAACGGCAACAGGAGAAACAACAAACTGAAAAAGTAACGCACTCCGAAAAACCAAAATCCGCCCCGCCAGAAGGCGGGTTACCCACCGTGTGCTTCGCACCTGTGGACAAGACGCCTCGTGTGCCAGTGAGGGGCACGTCGCCTTGTCCACGGGCAAGCACGATGGATAACCCTGCGATGGAGATAATCAACAAAGAGCCCGAGAAAATAGGGTCCTAAACTCAAGAGTCCATATGTGTCCGTGGGAACGGGTCAAGATCATCCCCCCCTCAACCTGGCTAACACCATCTGCTCCGGCGTCAGTACCTTTACGCCCATGTTTGTTGCCAACAGTGCCCAACTCCCCACGCTTGCACTGGCGAACCCAGTTGCTCAGGCTTGCCTTGGGAGTATTCAGATCCTTCGCAACTGCCGACATCGTCTGCCTAGCTTTGACCTGCCGCACCTCTTCCAGTTTGAACTCGGTGGTGTACTTTCCTCGAACTTGATTGCTTGCCATTTCTTAACTCTTTGATCAATTTTCTCAAGAGCTAAGAGCTACGTTTTTCAGGGGCACCCACAGCCAAGGATTTTGCCAGAAGTCGATTACGTACTGGACCTTTTCAGGACTATCGGAATCTTTTAAAAAATGACATAAATGTCTTAAAATGACAAGTAGGTATAAACCACTATAAAAAATCCAACAAATGCATGTACAGTCTGCGAACTCGAAAGCGAGTTTCGGAAAGGTTGAAAGTGGATATAAAAGAATCGGTCGCACTGGCCGCTCAGGCTTTGTACGCATGCATATGCGGTGCAAACCTCATCAAGCCAACGCTGGCACCGATCGCCGAGGCAGTGCCTGCTAATGAGCAACCATCTGCGAACCTTGCGTGAGCACAACTAGGAGATCAACATGAAAGCAAGAGAGCAGGTGAAAAACCAGCGACAGGCCGACCCGGCGCTGTCGGATTCGATTCGATTGCTGATCCCCAATGTGTCCCAATCGGCCTTCCCCAGGCCCAGCTGTCTAACTCCGGGGACCAGAAGTTCATGAGTAAGTGTTTTTTCACCATTCCCTTCGCTGCGCCCGTCGCGCTCGGGGATTCCAGCATAAACAGAGATTTTCACGACATAACCTCAAGCATCTTGCTTCAGACGGTTGTGATGAACGAGCAAGCAGGGCAATACAAGCTGCCGTCGCCTTACCCTGACAGAGCCTTCTCGCCAACTGCCGTATCCGGGGAAGGTGTGTGATGAAATTGACACGTCGCGATGTTATTGCCAGCCTGGCGCTTGGCCTGCAAGCGAGTGCTAGGGCGGGTAGCCAAATCCTGGACCCGTTCGAGCGGGCTTCTCTGCTTAACCCACGTGCTGGGCAGGCTGTTTTGCTAGCAATTTGCCGGGCGGCACGACGTGTGGTGGCTGTTGGCGAGCGCGGCGTAGTACTGCTGTCAGACGACGATGGAAAAAACTGGCGCCAGGTCAAGGTGCCGGTCAGCATCACGTTGACGGCTGTGCAGTTTATTGATGCAGCTTTGGGGTGGGCAGTGGGCCACGCAGGAGTTGTGTTGCACACGCAAGATGGTGGTGAAACCTGGGCGCGCCAACTTGATGGCGTCACAGCGGCGCAGTTGGCGTTATCGGTCGCACGGGGACAGCCAGCGCAGACTGATGAGTTGACAAACGCGCAACGGCTAGTGGCCGATGGACCTGACAAACCCTTTCTGGATGTGCACTTCTATGATGCCAGAAGGGGATTTGTCGCCGGCGCTTACGGCTTGATTTTCGGCACTGAAGACGGTGGCGTGCATTGGTCATCTTGGATAAGTCGGATTGATAACACCAAGGGTCTGCACATCAATGCCGCAGCGGTGCGTGGTGACACGTTGTTGCTGGCAGGCGAGCAGGGCCAATTGTGGCTTTCCTTGGACGCTGGCGAGCACTTCACTCGCCTCACTTCGCCCTACGGTGGTAGTTGGTTTGCGGCGGTAGTATTGCCTTCAGGGCGATTTGTGCTTGCAGGCTTAAAGGGTAATGTCTTCATTTCAGACGATCAGGGGCACAGTTTTCAACGTTCTACCGTTTCGCAGCAGGTGACAGTAAATACCTTTTTGCTTTTGGCAGGCGGCCCGTTGCTGGCTTTCAATCAGGCCGGGCAGGCCCTTGTCAGCCGCAACCAGGGTCTGAGTTTTCAAGCCCTTTCTATGCCGCCAGGGGCGCCGATAAACAGCGTTGTGGAACTGTCCGACGGCGCCCTTGTTGGTGCCAGTCAACGCGGGCCACGGCAACTTCACAAATTGACATGAGTGCTTCCATTTCAACCGAACAACAGCCTGTAGTGCGCGACGTGGCTGACTTTGACCCCAGATCGGGGTCGTTGATTGAGCGCGCGCTGTTTAATCACCGCCAGATAGTGCTGCTGGTTTGCGGGTTGCTGACGGTCATCTTGGCGTGGCAGACGACTCATCTTAGTCTAAATGCAAGCTTCGAGAAGATGATCCCAACCGGTCATCCCTACATCGTCAACTACCTTAAGCACAAGCAAGATCTGAGCGGTCTGGGCAACGCGATACGCATTGTTGTAGCGACCAAAGGCGAGTCGATCTATGAAGCCGACTACCTTGCCATGCTGAAAAGTCTTAGCGATCAGGTCTACCTGATGCCTGGTGTTGACCGGAACTTTATGAAGTCGTTATGGACACCCAACACTCGATGGATGGGTGTGACAGAAGAGGGTTTGGAAGGCGGAGCCGTAATACCTGACGGCTACAACGGCTCGGCACCCAGCCTGGCGCAGTTGCGGCTCAACATCGCGCGTTCAAATGAGATTGGCCAATTGGTGGCTTTGGACCAACGCTCCAGCATTGTCTACGTGCCGCTTCTGTCACGTGATCCTGGCACAGGAAAGGCGCTGGACTACGGGAAGTTCGCAACTGATTTGGAGAATCTGCGCACCAAATACCAGACCGACCACTTTCGACTGCATATTGTTGGTTTCGCCAAGGTGGTAGGTGACTTAATCGATGGTGTCCGGCTGATTATGTTATTTTTTGCCGCAGCGATCGCGGTTGCAGCAGTCATGCTCTACGCCTACACCCGCTGTTGGCGGAGTACCGGACTAGTGGTCGTCTGTTCTCTGGTGGCTGTTGTCTGGCAGCTTGGGGCTCTGCCAATGCTAGGCTATGAGCTCGATCCATATTCTGTGCTGGTGCCGTTCCTGGTTTTTGCCATCGGCATGAGTCATGGCGCGCAAAAGATGAACGGCATCATGCAGGATGTCGGTCGAGGAACACACAGATTGGTGGCAGCACGCTATACCTTTCGGCGTCTTTTTCTCGCAGGCCTGACAGCGTTGTTGTGTGATGCAGTGGGCTTTGCCGTGCTGATGATCATCAAGATACAGGTCATTCAGGATCTGGCCATGATTGCCAGTTTGGGGGTGGCGGTACTGATTTTTACCAATCTGATTTTATTGCCCATCCTTTTGAGTTACGTTGGCGTCGGAGCAAAAGCAGCAGTGCGCAGCCTGCGCGACGAGCAACTCGATGCGGCTGGCGGCGCCAAGCATCCCTTGTGGCGTTTTCTTGATCTCTTCACGCAACGCCGCTGGGCACTGGCGGCATTGGCTAGTGCAATGGCTTTGGGTGTTGGTGGCACTTTTGTAAGTATGCACCTGAAGATCGGTGACCTAGACCCTGGTGCTCCCGAGTTGCGTGCGGATTCGCGGTACAACCGTGACAACGCTTTTGTTACCGCCCACTACGGCGCAAGCAGCGATGTATTCGCGGTGATGGTGCAAACGCAAGACGGCGGCTGTTCAAAGTACGACACCTTGATGCGTCTGGATAGTCTAGACTGGCAACTGCGAAGTTTACCGGGCGTCGAGGATACAAACTCGCTCGCTCAACTTAATCGGCGCGTATTAACGGGATTGAACGAAGGAAGTGCCAAATGGTATGAGCTGGTCAAAAACCAGGACATGCTTAACACTATTACTGCAGGTGCCCCGCGGGGGTTGTACAACGACAGCTGTAATCTGCTGACCTTGTTCACCTACCTGAAAGACCACAAAGCTGACACCCTGAATTCTGTGGTCGATGAAGTGGAAAGCTTCGCCAAAGCCAACAATACACCGGATGCGACCTTCCTGCTAGCCGCCGGGAACTCCGGTATCGAGGCAGCAACCAATATTGTTGTGAAGCAGGCGAACCGGCAAATGCTATTGTGGGTTTATGCCGCGGTGATTGTGCTTTGCATGGTGACCTTCCGTTCATGGCGCGCAGTCGTTTGCGCCGTAGTTCCGTTGGTCTTGACTTCCATCCTGTGCGAGGCATTGATGGTCGGGCTCAACATCGGCGTAAAGGTGGCCACCCTGCCGGTGATAGCGCTAGGCGTCGGGATTGGCGTGGACTATGCGTTGTACGTCTTAAGCATCTTGCTGGCGCGTCTGGCAGCCGGAGACAGTCTGTCAGAAGCCTACTACCGAGCGCTGCTGTTTACTGGCCGGGTGGTTCTGCTAACTGGCGTCATGTTAGCCATTGGGGTGGCGACTTGGGTTTTGTCACCGATCAAGTTTCAAGCGGACATGGGCTTGCTGTTAGCTTTCATGTTTATTGGGAACATGGTCGGTGCACTGGTCATACTTCCTGCGCTGGCCCACTTTCTACTCAAGCCTGCCCGACGAATAGATCTGACCGAAGAGGCGTTCGCAACACCGCCTGCTCCGCTGCATACGGCGCCTTAAACCGAAGCGAGGAATTACCCTATGTACCGTCATTTGCTCGTACCGATCGATGGATCGCTTTTGTCAAACCACATAGTTGAGCAAGCGGTGGCTTTTGCACAATCCGTGGGTTCACGATTGACCTTCTTGCATGCGCAGGCAGATTTCGGGGCTACAGGAGCGGGCGCGCTGATGCGCAGCACCGATCAAGCGGCGTTCAATGAGAGCGCTGCGGGCACCGCCAGGGCCTTGTTGGCCAAAGCCGAGTCTGCTGCGCGTGCGGCCAAAGTTGAGTGCAACAGTTTGGCGCTTACCAGTGATAAGCCAGATGACACGATCCTGCAAGTTGCTGCCAGTCAGGGATGTGACCTGATTTTCATGGCCTCACACGGTCGGCGCGGTATCAAGGGAATGTGGCTGGGCTCTGTGATGAAAAAGGTACTGCAACGCGCCACTGTGCCTGTACTAGTGGCTGCAATAGAAGGAAATTTGGTACAAAACGACGAAGTGCGTGCTGTTGCGACGATAAAGGATGAACACCGCTCGCTCGCGGCCGTGATCCACGGCTTGCGGATGGTCATGCAGGAGCGGGTTGGTAGCAAAAGCAGTCCGGATTTTTCCTTGTTGCGGGCGATGCTGTTCTATATCAAGGCTTTTCCCGATCGGCTTCATCACCCGAAGGAAGAGGCGTATCTTTTTCGCAAGCTCAGCGAACGCACCAGTGAATGCGACAGCGTTATTGCTCAGTTGCAACAACAACACGTGGAAGGGGCGCAGGAGCTACGGCAGCTCGATGTTGCACTAGCGCGCTATGAGATAGGCGAGGTCGATGCAGAAGCGGCCTTTGCCTCTGCTGTCGATCGTTTTGCACAGTCCCAGTGGACGCACATGAGCGTAGAGGAAAAGTTGATCCTTCCGGCGGCAAGCCGCCACTTGCAACCGATTGATTGGTCAAGCATCGCACAGGCATTCCAGGACAACGGCGACCCTCGATTTGGTGCGGATACCCAGGAGTCTTTCGTTCAGCTCTCATCGCGTTTGCACAACTTGGCAGCGACGCATTCGTCGTGAAACTTGGGGCCAAGTCAGTTACGACAAAACTATCAAATTTTTCAACAAGGAAACTTATGTCTGCTATTTCAAATTTGGCCTATGTGGTGTTTAAGGCGAGCGATCTGGCTCAGTGGAGGAGCTTTGCAGAAAACATTCTGGGCCTGCAGGTCGGCGATTTCAGTGCCGATGCGCTGTCTTTGCGCATGGATGAATTTGCCCAACGCATCATCCTTGAACGTGGTGCTGAAGATGACTTGTCCGCTGCCGGCTGGCAGTTTGATACCGCACAGGATCTGAGCCAATTTGTAGACAGCTTGCGCAGCAAGGGTGTAGCAGTCAGCACAGGGGATGTGCCCACGGTGCAGTCGCGCAAGGTCGAAGCATTGTTTCATTGCGAAGATCCGAATGGCTTTCGTCATGAGTTCGTGTTCGGCCCGCAATACGGGTTGATTTCCAAACCCTTTCACTCACCCTTGCTGTGTGGTGATGGCTTTGAGACCGGCAAGCTGGGCGTGGGGCATTTGCTCACCGTGGCGCGCGATTACGCAGCTTCTGTCAAGTTCTACACCGAAGTGTTGGGCTTGAAGATATCCGACTACATCCGCGATGCAGAGACCTTTCCCGGCGTCACTGTGGACGCCACCTTTATGCACAGCAAGACAGGCCGACACCACTCGTTGGCCACCGCCTTCATGCCATCACCCAAACGGCTTAATCACTTGATGATTGAGGTGAAAAATTTCAATGATGTGGGTCTGGCTTACGACCGCGTGCTGAAAGCTGGCTTGCCGGTCATCTTCACGCCTGGCCACCATCCCAATGACCACATGTATTCCTTTTATGTGCTGACGCCGTCTGGCTTTGGTCTGGAATACGGCTGGGGCGGTGTCGTGATTGATGACCACGACTGGTCGGTCAAAAACTTCAGCAAGCTAAGCGACTGGGGTCACAAGTTCGCCATGCCTGGAGCACCTGATGCGTAATGCCAAGCGTGCAGTTCCGTTGGACCCGCAGCTCTATAAAAACGGCATGAGCCGCCTAGCCGGTGTGGCTAGCTTCAGCGTGGTGCCCGATCAGGACGTGGTGTTGTTTGCGCAATGTGGCCATTGGCCGCAGTGGGAGCAGGCAGACAAGTTCAACGGGCTTGTGACTTGGTTTCTCACGCGAGATTGAAACGCATGCCCAACCTTGCCCGACTCCCTGGCGACCTGTTTGTAGACGCTGCGGTTACATTGGAAGAGCAGTCCGATGGCTCGCGCCTGTTCCGTTCGAGCCTGAGCCTGCCGACCTACGCACGTTGCTCCGGCGAGTGGCTTGAGCAGTGGGCCCGCCAGACACCCCACGCGGTGTACCTTGCAGCACGCCAAGGCCAAGGTGGATGGGAAGAGATTACCTACCAACAGGCGCGCGACAGTGTCTACCGCATCGCCACTTGGCTGCTGGCGCAAAACCTATCGCCCGAGCGCCCTGTGTTAGTGCTGTCCGACAACGGCATTGAGCATGCTTTGCTGATGCTGGCCTGCTTGCATATTGGTGTGCCGATCAGCGCGGTGTCAACGGGCAACTCCTTGCAGTCCAAGGACCACGCCAGACTAAAAGCCAATATCGAGTTGCTGCGCCCCGGTGTGATTTTTGCGGATCGCATCGAACGCTTTATGCCGGCCATTCAGGCGGTGGCGCATCTGCACGATGGCGTGGTGGTGGCAGGCAGCAACAGCCTGTTGCAGTCCGGAACGCTGCCTTTTTGCGTTTTGGAAAGCACCCAGGCCGAGCCCGCGCTGGTGTATGCGGTATTCAAGTCGCTGACGCCCGATACGATTGCCAAATTTTTGTTCACTTCCGGATCGGTGGGCATGCCCAAAGCTGTCATCACCACGCAACGCATGATGTGCTCCAACGTGGAGGCCAAGAGCGTGATCTGGCCGTTCCTGAACGAACAAAAGCCGGTGATCGTTGATTGGCTGCCCTGGAGCCATGTGTTCGGCGGCAACCACAACTTCAATATTGTGCTGCGCTTTGGCGGCAGTTTGTACATCGATGAAGGCAAGCCACTGCCTGCGCAACTGCACAAGACGGTGAAGAACCTCACAGATGTATCTCCCAACATTTACTTCAGCGTGCCGCGCGCCTTTGACATGCTGGTGCCGCTGCTGCGCGACGATGCGGTGTTCCGCAAGAGTTTCTTCTCGCGCCTGCAAATCATCTTTTATGCCGGTGCGGCCCTGCCGCAATCGGTGTGGGAAGACTTGGAGCGCCTGGCGGTACAGGAGCTGGGCCATCCGATGGTGATGCTCTCTAGCTGGGGTGCGACCGAGACTGGACCCACGGCTACCGATTGTCACTTCCAGGTGGCGCGCTCCGGTGTCATTGGTGTGCCGCTGCCCGGCACTACGCTGAAGTTGCTAACCGTAGCCGACAAGCTGGAAGTGCGCGTCAAAGGTCCCAATGTGTTTCCTGGCTACTGGAAGCAGCCTGCACTGTCTGCCAGCGCCTTTGATGCGGATGGGTTCTATCTGATCGGTGATGCAGTGGAATTCCTTGACGTAACCAAACCCGAGTTGGGCTTGTTATTCGATGGACGTGTTGCGGAGGACTTCAAGTTGCTCACCGGCACTTGGGTGCATGTGGGTGCTATTCGTGTAGCGGCCATCACCGCGCTTTCGCCTGTAGCGCAAGACGTTGTGGTGACGGGTCATGACCGCGATGACATTGGATTCTTGGTGTTCCCCAATATTCCCGAGTGCAGACGCATTGCAGGACTGACGGAAGACGTGGCTGTTGAGGATGTTCTGACCCATAGCGCCGTGCGTGACCATGTGCGAGTCGGCTTGCTAGGTCTGAAAGCAAAGGGTGGCGGGTCTTCCACCTATGCCACGCGCGCCCTGTTGGAAGCCGCGCCGCCTTCCACCGAGGCCAGCGAGCTGACTGACAAAGGCTATGTGAACCAGCGCGCAGTGCTTTCCAACCGAGCAGATTCGGTCAAGCGACTTTATGCCAGCACGACAGATTCTCATGTCATTTCTATAAATTTGTCTTAAAGGCTCCTTTGTGAATGAACAACTCGTAAAAAGCAGCGTTGATGGGCTGGTCTACACCGTCACACTGAACCGACCGGCCAAACGCAATGCCATCAGTGACCGCTTGCTGGCCGCACTCGAAGTGGCACTGGATGCCAAGCCACAAGAATGTCGCGTGATTATCCTAACGGGAGCAGGCAACCACTTCTGTGCCGGGCTAGATCTAGCCGAGCATCAGCATCGCGAGCCCTTTGACGTAATGCAGCATTCGCAGGACTGGCACCGGATCTTCAACAAGATCCAAATGTCAGGCACACCCGTTGTGGCTGCAATGCAAGGTGCGGTGATAGGTGGTGGCTTGGAGCTTGCGTCGGCAGCTCATGTGCGCATTGCTGAGCCATCCACCCTCTACCAATTACCCGAAGGGCGCCATGGCATCTTTGTGGGAGGTGGGGCATCGGTGCGCGTGACCCGTATCATCGGCCAGGGCCGTATGTGCGAGATGATGCTAACTGGACGCATATTTAAAAGCGAAGAGGGGCAGATACTGGGTCTCTCGCATTACTTGGTGGGTCAGGGCGAGGCACTGGCCAAAGCACAGGAACTGGCCGAACGCATTGCAGAGAACGCGACCATGTGCAACTACGCCGTGGTTACCGCGACTCAGCGAATCAGCAATATGTCCACTGACGATGGCTTCTATGTGGAGTCGCTCACGGCGGCCATGACGCAAACCAGCCCGGAAGTGGCAGAGCGCATTGCAGGCTTCCTAAGCCGCAAAGGCAAAGGTCCGCAATCATGAACATTGACGAACTTATCGCCATTGACATCCACACCCACGCCGAGGTGTCGTGCTGCCAGGTCCATGATCCGTTTGGAGATGCGTATGACCGGGCTGCAGACAAGTATTTCAAGTTCTCGAAGCGTCCTACGATTGACGAGACCATAGCCTACTACCGGGAGCGCAAGATTGGTCTGGTTATGTTCACCGTGGATTCGGAAGCGCAGATTGGCCGTCGCCGCATTCCCAATGAAGAGGTGGCCGAGGCTGCGCTGAAGAACAGTGACATGATGATTGCCTTTGCCAGCATTGATCCACACAAGGGCAAGATGGGTGCACGCGAGGCGCGGAACCTGATTGAGAACTATGGCGTCAAAGGATTCAAGTTCCATCCCACTGTGCAGGGATTTCATCCGCAGGACCGAATGGCATGGCCGCTGTATGAGGTGATTGATGAATATGGTCTGCCTGCGATTTTTCACAGCGGTCACTCGGGTATCGGCAGCGGAATGCCCGGTGGCGGTGGCCTGCGTCTAGAGACTTCCAACCCCATGCTGCTCGACGGCGTCGCAGTGGACTTTCAGAATATGCAAATCGTTATTGCCCATCCTTCGTGGCCGTGGCAGGACGAAGCACTGTCGGTGTGTCTGCACAAGCCCAATGTATGGATTGATCTGTCCGGCTGGTCGCCCAAATACTTTCCGCCACAACTGGTGCAGTACGCCAACACACTACTTAAAGACCGCATTCTGTTTGGTTCGGACTTTCCGCTGATACCACCAGACCGTTGGCTGGCGGATTTTGAACAGGCAGGCTTTAAGGATTCGGTGAAACCCTTGATTCTTAAGGAGAACGCAGTTCGCTTATTGAAGCTTCGCAGTACGCAGCCCACTAAACAAGAACTATCAAAGCCATGAAGATCAAGAATTCCACTTTTATCGTGACGGCTAAAGCTGAACCCGTCGGACCCAACTGTGGATAACTATAAGTCCTTTGCTGGTTGGGTTGGGTTTTGAATCTGAATTGACCATCAGGGGAAATCTGCGAAAGGCGAAGCCCGTAGCGGATTTCCCCTTTCCTGACAGATGTTCAGAGCGGCTCGTCGTCTTGCTCCGGGATCGGCGCGATCTGCTGTGTCGCCGCCTTCCTGGACTGATCCCTGGACTTGATCTTGCCGTTGGCTTCTTTGGAGCTGTGACGAAATCGGTAAGACGTATGCAATGGGATGGATGCTCCCACCTTTAGGGCGATGTCCCGAGCTCAGTTGCAGGTTTGAGGCGGTGGTCATGAGAATTATGCTGCCTTCTTGAGTTGTTTGGAATCGGTGTCACCGACCGCCGTATAGGATCCGTTTCATAGTCGGCGTAATGGAGCCAGTGACAGGGCGCTTAAGCGATATCCCGAACCCTGTGTCATCTCTAACCTTGGGTCTTTTACCCAAAGGAAATGCAGATGGCACGCAGGAGATTCGAGATGTTTCAGATCAGATGATGCCCGCCTCGCCAATGCGGCTCCAGGGCAAGCCCAGGACCAGCGCATCCAACTGGGGTCTGCTCAGACTGAGGCGATCGGTGCCACTTGCAGCAGGCCAGACAAAGTGACCTTGATGCAGGCGTCTGGCCGCCAGCCAGATGCCGATGCCGTCGTGTACCAGCACCTTCATGCGGGTGGCACGCCGGTTGGCAAAGAGGTAGGCGGTATGTGGGTGAGCGGCTCCGAATACAGACACCACGCGGGCCAGTGCGGTGTCTGTGCCGGCTCGCATGTCCATGGACACGGTGGACAACCATACCGCGTCGATGTGGATCATTGCAAGCACTCGCGCAGCCACTGCGCTCACGCGGCGCCACCGGCAAGAGGCTGCCACTTTGACTGACTAGATCGCTCCAGGCCGCAGCCATACCGTGCAGACGCAGTTGTTTGAGGTCAGCGGTGACATCACGCTTGGTCATGCTGAGCCTCCTGAGCATGGCCACTGTTGTGGGTCTGTGCACGCAAGCTGTCATAGCGTGCCGTGTCGGCCAATGGCGGATCTGCCAACGCCAGCGTTGTCTGCACCGTCTGCGGCGCGGGCGCCGCCATTAGTCGTGCCAGCACGTTGATGGCGTGCTCCACGCTGACCCGCCCCGACGGGCGCGCACCCTCCAAAGCGACTTCGACGGCCACCAGAACGTCTTGTAAACCGGTCTTGGGCACCAGGGCCAAAACTTTGGCCATGACTTTGTCGCCGCCGTCTTCGCGCAGCAGGCCACTGCGCAACTTTTGCAGTGGCTCGGGCAACGGTGCACCGTTTGCTGACCTGGCCGTGCATGAAGTCCATCGACCAGACTTCGTTAATGGCTGCAGGCACCGCCAACGACTCAGCCTTGTCGCGCACCAGCCGTCTTCTGGGCTTGATCCTGAGGTTGAGATCGAGTTTCCGGTAGATCCGGTAGACCCGTTTGTGATTCCAGCCGAAGTTCTTCACATTGCGCAAGTGCAGGAAGCACAGCCCAAAACCCCAGTTGCGGTGGTTGACCGTCGCTCAAACTGACAGCAAAATCAAAGCCGCTTCGCTTTTTTCGCCTTTGCCTGACAGTTTCAGTCCGGCGGGCCATGGGAACGATTATTTCCACTCTTGCGACTCGCCAGTATTGGCTATCCGCCGACTGGCGGCTAGTCGATTGGAGTTTCAAATGAAAAGTTTGCCCGCAGAGGTTTCATCAGTCAGTGACTCTGTCATCGTCGTAGCGAGTTGGCGTGCCAACACGATGCTCCGTTGATTGGCTGCTGAGTTCATGCAACGCACAACGTTCATCAAACTCAGGGTCTCGCACAAAGAGCTTGAGCGTTTCAACGAGCGTGCAGCATCGCTGAACGTCAGCGTGTCCCAGTTGATCCGCGACACCGCCTTGCATGGTGCCGTCTTCGTCGCCCTTGAAAAATCTCAGGCTGGTTATGAATTTCGCCGCTTGGGTGCCACGCTCAAACACATGTATCCAGCCAGTGACATCCGATGGACGAGCGAAGACCGCAAAAAATGGTGGGCATTGATCAACGAGTTGCGTGAACGCGCTGACACGCTTGAAGCCATAGCATCCGGTGGCAAAGAGATGGCAGTCGGACCAGACCATGCTGGCTAAGGTCATCCTGCTCAAAAAGTCTTGGAAGACAGTGGCCAGCGCGGCCAACTATGTGGTTGATGACCTCAAAAAAAGTCCAGAGCTGTCAGAGCCCGGCAGTTACGAGCCAGCGGACGCCGCCAATTACCTTGCGCGTGATGGTGTGTTGGAGGCTGCATCCTTCAACCTGGAGGGCCTGAACCCCGTGGACCCGGACGATCGCCGCCAAATCATCAAATTGATGGATGGCACGGCGCGGGCATGGGCCGCGAGATCCAAGGCCAATCCCAAAACCAACCCGTTTTATCACGTGGTTCTTTCGTGGAGGGTAGGGGAGCAGCCTACCCTTGACCAAGCCACAGTAGCCGCTGCCAAGGCGCTCAAAGCGGTTGGCATGGCCGACAACCAGGCTTTTTTTGCCATCCACCGCGACAAAGATCACCACCATCACATTCACATCATCGCCAACCGGGTTCACCCTGATCATTTGGTACTGACAGGGCCACCGCGCTACGACTTTCTGGTGCTGGACAAAACCTGTCGGGAAATCGAGCTTGAACAGGGCTGGCAACACGACAACGGCCCCTATGTGGTCACTGAAGGACAAATCAAGCGGCTAACACATGCCCTGCGTCGCCAGCTGGGGTTGGTAGCAGACAAGTCACTTGAACCACCTGCGCCTGCTGTGAAGGCGCGCATGGGCGAAGTCAAAGCCGGATTGCCATCACTGGCAGGCTGGCTCAAAAACAAAGTGGCACCAGAACTTGTGGCAACGCAGAACTGGCCGGAGTTTCATCGCGCTTGCACTGCCAGAGGTCTGAGCGTGGTCAAAGTCAAATCCGGTTTGATTTTTGAGACCTGCATGCTGGACAAGACGACGCAAACCAAAGCATCGGCCGTTCACTATGCCCTCAGCCTGGGACGCCTGCAAAACCGATTCGGTGAGTATCAGCCGCCGGACATCGCCACTGGAACCGGCGTATTGGCCGACGAGCCAGTGCATGGAGCCACATACAACGACTATGTTGCCCGTGTCGCCTGTGGAACTGACCCGGATTCGCAAGAGCACCCTGGGCGTACCGGACGAGGCGAGCAGCGCGATCAAGCCAGACTTGATCGTGCCGTAGCACGCACAGCGCTTTTTGCGCAATACAAATCAGAAAAGTACACGGCGAAAGAC
>JAQSDS010000427.1 GCA_029946045.1 Rhodoferax sp. | reverse complement strand
ACCAGCTCGGAGGCGGAAAAATTGACGCAGCCACCGTCGTCGCCCTTGACCTGCATGTCCATTACCGGCGTGGCGTGCACAGCATCGGGCCAGCAGCGCACTGACTCAAGCAAGGCCCTGGATTTGGCATTGAGTGCATAAGCCCGCACGTCGGGCGCGCTATTGGCAGGCATTGGGGGGGCGACCAGGCCAATGCGCAAGCGGTCGCGCGCCAGCAGAAGCGCCAGGGCATGGCCCACAATGCCACCACCACGAATGCAAATGTCAAAATGATGTGTCATGGATGGGATTGTAGGAGTGCGCATCTGGCACGTCACTTGGTAGCCAAAAAACCGCTTCGCCTACACTTCAGCCCTTGTTTTTCATGGCGGCAAATGCCGCAAATTGGGGCTGACCGGCGGTGGCGTTATCGACCGATACGTCATCCATGCGGACTCAAAAGGAGTGTTTTTTGGATTTATTGGATTTATTTCAAAAGTATTGGCCCATCCTGGCTGTGGCTCTTTGGTTTGGCTACAAGTGGTGGAATTCGAAAAGAGTCGTTGCCCTGTTGCCCGAACTCAAGAAGAACGGCGCTCTCTTTGTAGACGTCAGATCGGCTGCTGAGTTTGCCAGCGCGAACGCCCCGGGAACAATCAATATCCCTCTGCAAGAATTGGGCAGCAGACTTGGCGAGATACCCAAGTCATCGCCGGTTGTTCTTTGCTGTGCCAGCGGAACACGCAGCGGCATGGCCAAATTGTTGCTCAAGAAGAATGGCTACCGGGACGTGTACAACATCGGAGCCTGGGGCAAGTTTTTGGGCTAACTGAACCATCCTTGCACGTCTTGTGCAAGCCTGGGCGGCAAAAGCCGCCTCTAAGCTACTGTGTCAGAGTACTTGTGTTGGATGGTAAGTATCTGATCAAGATTCGACACCAGTGCCTCGACACACAAAGCATCCACCTTGCCCGCCGCCGCCAAGCTTTGAAGCTCGGTCAGGGCATCGGCAGTAGACCAGATGCTTTTATAAGGCCGCTCGGCGGTTAGCGCGTCAAAGATGTCTGCCACCATCACGATCCGTGCCTCAATGGGTACATCAGCGCCCTTCAGTCCTTGAGGGTAGCCAGAGCCATCCAAGGCCTCGTGGTGGGATTTGACAATGTTCATGAGAATGGATGAGTCAGGCAAGCGCGTGGCACCGCCGCTCCCAGAGATGCGTTCAATCAGCTTCACGCCCAACTCAACATGGGAATCCATGATCTTTTGTTCGTCCTGGGTGAGCTTTCCGGGCTTGAGCAGGATGTAATCAGGTATGCCAATTTTTCCTATGTCGTGCAGAGGCGCAAACATGTAGACATGCTCGACGACCTCATCGCTAAGGTGTAGCCTGGGAGCCACGTATTTGGCAATCAAACGCGAATACTGAGCCATGCGTTCCAAATGCTTGCCGGTCTCAAAGTCGCGCATCATGGTCAGCTCTCTGGCGATCCGAATGGACTCCACCATGGTGCGTACCGCCCCCATTTCATTGGAAATAGACATGCTGATCAGACTGCAGTACAGCACCAGATCGCGTTGCACCGTGGGTGTGAAGGCGAACGCCTGCATGGAGTCAAAAAAGACAAACCCAAGCAAACTGCCCTGATCGTAAATTGGCACCGTGAACGACGATTGATATCCTTGCTTAAGCAGCCATTTGGAGTGCATATTGGAAGCGTGGACGGCACTGGCAATATTGTCTAAAACGCGAAATTCGCCAGTCCTTGCCAAATCGCTCAGCGAACCACTGTCCGAGAGCTTGTACTCGTAGCCTTCAATGGCCTCGCCGGTGCGGGTACTGTTGATAAAGGTTTTGAGCGTGTCGTCATTGGCGTTATACAAAGCGCAGGCGATCCGATCCACATCGGGCAGCACCTGAAGCAGGTGTTGATGCAAATCGGCCAGACGACCGTTCAGTGTGCTGGCTCCATCAAGCAATTTCGAGGTGGCTGTGGATAAGGGCATCTTGCGCGATCGAAAGAAAATGATTGGGAACGGTAGAAACAAGCACCGGTTGACGCTCAGGATACATTCCGTTAAATGTGATCTGTCAAGTGATTGCAAGCTGAGTCTAGCTGTAATGTCGAGGTATGGGAAATCATAGGTGTCGATGGGGACAAGCAGACGCCATGTGCCGACCCAGCACACCGACAGAGCGATGATTCACTGGTCAGTACAATTGGCACGGTAAATTCCCGGCAAAAACAGGACAAAACATGGCGCAACAACGCCATGTGGACGAGACTGACTTTTGCGTAATAGCGATCCGCCTTTTGCGGTTTCGGCACTTCCACCATGCCCATGTTGGGCTTGATGGTGCAAAAGGGTGTTGATTAATAAGGACTCCAGAATCATGAAATGTGGCATCGTGGGCTTGCCCAACGTCGGTAAATCGACCCTGTTCAACGCGCTGACCAAGGCTGGTATTGCGGCGGAAAATTACCCTTTTTGTACCATCGAGCCCAATGTGGGTATCGTTGAAGTGCCCGACGCCCGGTTGGACGCACTGTCCAAGATCGTGCACCCTGAGCGTGTGCAGCGCGCCATTGTCGAATTCGTCGATATTGCCGGTCTGGTGGCCGGTGCCAGCACGGGTGAGGGCTTGGGCAACAAATTTTTGGCGCACATCCGCGAGACCGACGCCATCATCAACGTGGTGCGCTGTTTTGAAGACGACAACGTGATCCATGTGTCGGGCAGGGTCGACCCGATCTCTGACATCGAGGTGATCCAAACCGAACTCTGCCTGGCCGACCTGAGCACGGTGGACAAGGCGCTGTCGCGTTACCAAAAGGCTGCCAAATCGGGCGGCGACAAGGAAGCAGTCAAACTGGTCAGCATCCTGGAGCGCTGCCAGGCTGCCCTCAACGAAGCCAAGCCAGTGCGCGCCCTCGACTTCAGCAAGGAAGAACAGCCTTTGTTGAAACAGTTCTTTTTGATCACGGCCAAGCCTGCCATGTTCGTCGCCAATGTGGCAGAAGACGGCTTTGCGAACAACCCCTTGTTGGACCGTTTGACCGCCTATGCTGACGCCCAGAAAGCCCCGGTGGTGGCCATCAGTGCCAAGCTGGAGGCCGAAATGGCCGACATGAGCGACGAAGACCGCCAGATGTTCCTGGAAGAAATGGGCCTGCATGAGCCGGGCCTGAACCGCCTGATTCGCGCCGCCTACGATCTGCTGGGTCTGCAGACTTATTTCACCGCCGGCGTCAAGGAAGTGCGCGCCTGGACCATTCACAAGGGCGACACCGGTCCGCAGGCCGCAGGGGTGATTCACACCGATTTCGAGAAGGGCTACATCCGCGCCCAGACCATTGCCTATGACGACTACATCAGCTACAAAGGTGAGCAGGGCGCCAAAGATGCCGGCAAGATGCGCGCCGAAGGCAAGGACTACGTCGTCAAGGACGGCGACGTGATGAACTTTTTGTTCAGTTCCTGAACTGAACAGGGATTGCGGGATGTGTTGCATGTAACAAATAACGGGCTTATGATGTTGCATGTAACAATGAAAATCAGGAGTTCATCATGCCCTCAAGCACATCAGAGAGAGTACAAAAGCACCGCACGGCTTTGCGTGAATCCGGCTTGCGGCCCGTGCAAATTTGGGTGCCAGATACGCGTCGGGCGGGCTTTGCACAGGAGTGCTGTCGTCAGTCTCTGCTGCTAAAGAACGACGCGCAGGAAAAAGAAACTACCGAGTGGCTGTTAGCTGCGGCTGACACCGAAGGCTGGCATTGAAGCGCGGCGACCTGGTCACGGTTGCATTGCAAGGGGATCTGGGCAAACCCCGCCCCGCATTGGTGATCCAGTCTGATCTCTTTGATGCACACCCCTCGGTGACGATTCTGCCGGTGACCAGTGATTTGCGCGCCACACCGCTGTTTCGCATCACGGTCAAGCCTACTGACGGCAACGGAATAAACAAAACCTCGCAGGTCATGGTGGACAAACCGCAATCCATCTCGCGTGAAAAAATTGGCACGGTATTGGGGCACCTGGACGGTGAAGTCATGCTGGCCGTGAATCGCGCACTCGCGGTTTTTCTTGGCTTGGCCTGACCCACCGAAAGTCAGTCAGGCTGTTAGCCTCCAAAAGCCCCCATCAGCGCCGCTGTCATGGTGATGTAGCGGGCGCATTTGCCGATGGCCATGTAACCCAGGCAGGGCCAGAACGGCAGTTTCAGCCAGCCCGCCACCGCGCATAGCGGGTCGCCCACAATGGGCAGCCAGGCCAGCAGGCAGGCCTTGGGGCCGAGCCGCTCCAGCCAGGCCAGCGCGCGCAGGTGGTGTTTGGAGTGCTGGTATTTGTCCACCACTTTGTGTGAAGCCAGTCCCATCCACCAGGTGACGGCGCCGCCCAGGCTGTTGCCGATGGTGGCCACGGCGATGGCCGGCCAGAACAGTGACGGATTGAGTTCCACCAGACCGAACACCACCGGCTCCGAGCCCAGGGGCAGCAGGGTGGCTGACACGAACGACACCACAAAAACGCTGCTGAGTCCAAACTTGGGCAGCGCCAGCAGGGTGAGGAGGTGATCGATCCAGAGTTCCATGGCTGTCGGAGTATAGGTTTTGAAAAATCTCTGTCGGCATCGGCATTTATTTCATTTGCTGAAATTTTGGGCAGCTAGAATCTGCTATCCCCACCCCTTTTTTTGTCTCCAGCGATCCGCTGGTATTTTTTTGTTTTGAACTCGTTCGCATGAACATTGGTCCCTACGTTTTGCCCAACGCTTGTTTTGTCGCCCCCATGGCGGGGGTGACCGATCGGCCGTTTCGCCAGTTGTGCAAGCGCTTGGGTGCGGGTTACGCGGTGAGCGAGATGGTCACCAGCCGGCCCGATTTGATGCGTTCGCTCAAGACCTCGCAGCGCGCCAACCACGACGGCGAGCCCGGCCCCATCGCCGTGCAGATTGCCGGCACCGATGCGCCCATGATGGCCGATGCCGCGCGCTACAACATCGACCGGGGTGCCCAGATCATTGACATCAACATGGGCTGCCCAGCCAAAAAAGTGTGCAACAAATGGGCGGGTTCGGCCCTGATGCAGGACGAGACGCTGGCGCTGGACATTGTCTCGGCGGTGGTGCAGGCCTGCGCCCCCCTGGGTGTGCCAGTGACGCTCAAGATGCGCACCGGCTGGTGCAACAACGCCAAAAACGCGGTGCAATTGGCCAGGGCGGCCGAATCGGCTGGCGTGCAAATGGTGACCGTGCATGGCCGCACCCGCGAACAGGGCTACCGCGGTCAGGCCGAGTACGACACCATTGCCGCCGTGAAAGCCGCGCTGCGCATTCCGGTGGTGGCCAATGGCGACGTCGACAGCCCCGAAAAGGCGCGCGCCGTGCTGGCGGCCACCGGTGCCGACGCCGTGATGGTGGGCCGCGCAGCGCAGGGGCGGCCCTGGATTTTTCGGGAAATCGTGCATTTTCTGGCTACTGGCGAGCAACTGGCACCGCCGCTGGTGGCCGAGGTCAAGCAACTGCTGCTGGCCCATCTGCAAGACCATTACCGCCTGTACGGCGAGTTTATTGGCGTGCTCAGCGCACGTAAGCACATTGGCTGGTACGTGCGGGAACTGCCCGGTGGCGAGGCTTTTCGGACCCATATGAACACGCTGCCCGATTGCCAAACGCAATGGGCTGCGGTGGCGGAATTTTTTGACGAAATCAATGCGCGCATGGACCGTTTGCCCCAGCCCACGTACCAGACGCATCAACGTGACCGCGACCTCAATAAGAACATGGAGATACTTCAATGAAACCCCTGCATATTGCAGATTGTGTACGCAGCAATTTAGAGAATTACCTGACCGATTTAGGTCACAGCGAACCCAATGGCATGTACGACATGCTGCTGGCCGTGGTGGAAAAACCGTTGCTTGAAGTGGTGATGCAGCGCGCCGACAACAACCAGTCCAAAGCAGCTCAGTACCTGGGTTTGAACCGCAACACCTTGCGCAAGAAACTGTTGGAGCACAAGCTCATCGAATAAGTCAATGGAGTCTCGCGACTTGACTACCGTCAGGGCGAGGCCGCAGGCCGCGCTACGCTCGCTATGACGCATTCGGGGCTCCCTCCTTTTCTTTCTAAATTAACTACCTCTTAACCCATGAACGCTTTAATTTCTGTCTCCGACAAAACCGGTATTGTTGAATTTGCCCAGGCCCTGCACGCGCTTGGTATCAAGCTGCTGTCCACTGGCGGCACCGCCAAGCTGTTGGCCGACCAGGGTCTGCCTGTGACCGAGGTGGCCGAAGTCACCGGTTTCCCAGAGATGCTCGATGGTCGCGTCAAGACTCTGCACCCCAAGGTGCACGGCGGCCTGTTGGCGCGTCGCGACCTGCCCGAGCACATGGCTGCGCTCAAGGCCCACGCCATCGACACCATCGACCTGCTGGTGGTTAACCTGTACCCGTTCGAGGCCACCGTGGCCAAGCCCGGCTGCACGCTCGAAGACGCCATTGAAAACATCGACATCGGTGGTCCGGCCATGGTGCGCAGTGCTGCCAAAAATTGGAAAGATGTGGCGGTGCTGACCGACGCCTCGCAGTATGCGCAAGTGCTGACCGAATTAAAGGATGGAGGCTTAACGCTCAAGACCAAGTTCGCCCTGTCGGTGGCGGCGTTCAACCGCATCAGCCAGTACGACGGTGCCATCAGCAATTATTTGTCGTCGATCGCATTTGAGGAAGGCGTCAGCACCCCCGTGCGGACACCGTTTCCGGCACAGACCAACAGCCAGTTCATCAAGCTGCAGGACCTGCGCTACGGTGAAAACCCGCACCAGAGCGCCGCTTTTTACCGCGACCTGTACCCGGCACCCGGCTCGCTGGTGACTGCCGTGCAATTGCAGGGCAAGGAACTCAGCTACAACAACATTGCCGATGCCGACGCGGCCTGGGAATGTGTCAAGAGCTTCGAGGCCCCGGCCTGCGTTATTGTCAAACACGCCAACCCCTGCGGCGTGGCCGTGGGTGCCGATGCGCTGGAAGCCTATAGCAAGGCCTTTCAGACTGACCCCACGTCAGCCTTTGGCGGCATCATCGCCGTCAACTGCCAGCTCGATGAACGCGCTGCGCTGCAAATGTCCAAGCAGTTCATTGAGGTGCTGATGGCACCCAGCTTCACCCCCGAAGCGCTGGCCGTATTCAAGAGCAAGGTCAATGTGCGTATTTTGCAAATTGCCCTGCCACCGGGTGGTGTCAGCGACTGGGACAACGGCCGCAACGCCATGGACATCAAGCGCGTGGGTTCGGGCCTGCTGATGCAAACTGCCGACAACCACATTCTCAAGTTGGCCGACCTCAAAGTGGTGACCCAATTGCAGCCGACGCCGGAGCAATTGCAGGACCTGCTGTTTGCCTGGACCATCGCCAAATTCGTCAAGAGCAACGCCATCGTTTTCTGCAAAGGTGGCATGACCATGGGTGTGGGCGCCGGTCAGATGAGTCGGCTCGATTCGGCGCGTATTGCCAGCATCAAGGCCGAGCACGCAGGCCTGAGCCTGAAGGGCACCGCAGTTGCCAGCGACGCCTTCTTCCCGTTCCGTGATGGCCTGGATGTGGTGGTCGATGCGGGTGCCACCTGCGTGATTCAGCCGGGCGGCTCGATGCGCGACCAAGAGGTGATCGACGCGGCAGATGAGCGTGGTGTCGCCATGGTGTACTCAGGCGTGCGCCATTTCAGGCATTGAAGTGGTTACCAGACGCTAACAGCCGGGCTTTGATGATTGACCGATGTTCGTGATGGCCCGGATGGGGGTTTGGGCCCCCGCCTCATACTGTCAAACGCCCAGAAATCGGCGGGGACCCAAGCCCCCATCTGGGCAGGATGTTATTGCTTTGACAACATCTTGAACACCTCTGCTGCTGCCGCTACGGTTTCGGCAATGTCGGCATCGGTGTGGGCAGCGCTGACAAAGCCAGCCTCATGCAGCTGAGTTCCTATTACTTCGGGCATCTTGCTTCCCAAGGTGTTAACAAGTGATTACAATTCATTCATGTTTATCGTCAAACAGCTGAAAGAATTCACGGATTGGCGTAAGCGAGCAGCGAACACACCTTGAATTGAACACTCTGATCTCGCAAGATCGTGTGCACGCAAATCAACGTGGACACTATGCTCAAAGATTCAGAGACCCTGCTATTTCCCGGGCGACGCAGTCACCGGACCTACACCAAACAATTCAAGGCTGAACTCGTCGCCGCCTGCCAACAGCCTGGATGCTCCATTGCAGCGCTGGCCGGTAGCCACGGCATGAATGTCAACGTGTTGCACCGCTGGCTCAAGGAGCATGAACGCAGCGGCCGCCATCGACTCGGTACAGACGATCCATCGGACGCTGTGAATTTGCAGTTGCCGACGCCCGCGTTCATCCCTATCAAGCTAAACCATGCTGCCCCGGTGGCTGCTGAGCAAACCATCAAGGTGGAAATTCGCAAAGGCACACTGCTAATGAGCGTGAGCTGGCCCACCAGCGCCGTTGCTGACTTCGCCAACTGGGCGGCAGCCCTTGTCAAATGATCCGCATTGATTCAGCGTGGCTGTGTGCCACCCCCATGGACATGCGAGCCGGCACAGACACGGCACTGGCCCGCGTGGTGTCTGTATTCGGAGCCGCTCACCCACATACGGCTTACCTCTTTGCCAACCGGCGTGCCACCCGCATGAAGGTCCTGGTGCACGACGGCATCGGCATCTGGCTGGCGGCCCGGCGCCTGCACCAAGGCCACTTTGTCTGGCCTGCGGCAAGTAGCGCCGATCGCCTCAGTCTGAGCAGACCCCAGTTGGATGCGCTGGTCCTGGGATTGCCCTGGAGCCGCATTGGCGAGGCGGGAATTATCACCCTCGTGTGAGGGCGTCATTCGGTTCAGATTCAGCTAGAAATGGGTGAGCCAATCTGGCCCCAATGCACGCGTTGCAATGTTGATACGCTATTGTTTTTGAGTCAATTAGGGGATGCTCCAATTGGCAAAAAAAGACAGATCAGACACACTACTGTCCATGGTCGCAGCCCTTGAATCCCTCTCAAATTTGAACGCAGAACAACTGCGTGAATTGGCTGGTGAGTTGATTGCGAAGATTGCACAGCAAAGCCAGCAACACGAACAGCAAATTGTCTTGCGTGATCAAGCCATTGCCAGCAAAGACCGCGAGATCCTGTACCGCCAGGCCAAGATCGACCAGCTCACGCACGAGATGGCGGTCTTGAAACGCTGGAAGTTTGGCCGCAGCCGCGAACAACTCGATGCCGCTCAGGTCAGCTTGCTTGAGGAGACCATTGATGCCGATATTGCTGCCATCGAGCAAGAACTGCTGAATCTGGCACCCGCAGCAAAGACTGACAAAGAGCCCCGCCAACAGCCCAAGCGTGCAGCGCTGCCCGCAGAACTGCCCCGCGTGGAGGTGCGTCACGATCCTGACTCCACCACTTGCGGCTGTGGTTGCCAGTTAAAGCGCATCGGCGAAGACATCAGCGAGAAACTGGACTACACACCGGGCGTGATGACGGTGCAGCGCCACATCCGCGGCAAATGGGCATGCACCCAGTGTGAGACCTTGATCCAGGCACCGGTACCGGCACAGATCATCGACAAGGGCATTCCCACATCGGGCTTGCTGGCCCAGGTGCTGGTGGCCAAGTATTCGGATCACCTGCCGCTGTACCGTCAGGAAACCATCTTTGGCCGCTCAGGCTATGCCATCGCCCGTTCCACGCTGGCCGCTTGGGTAGGGGCATGCGGTGTGCAGTTGCAACCTCTGGTGGATGCCTTGAAGGACACCATGCTCCAACATGCCGTGCTGCATGCCGACGAGACGCCGGTGGCCATGCTCAAACCCGGCAACAAGAAGACACACCGGGCTTACCTGTGGGCTTATGCGCCGGGTGCCTTTGAGAATTTAAAAGCGGTGGTCTACGACTTCTGCGAAACCAGAGCGGGTGAACATGCCAGAACCTTTCTTGGCCAGTGGAAGGGATCCTTGGTTTGCGACGACTTCGGTGGCTATAAATTGGGCTTTGCCCATGGCATCACAGAGGCTGGGTGTCTGGCGCATTCAAGACGAAAGTTCTTTGACCTGCATGTGAGCAACAAGAGCCAGATTGCCCAGCAGGCGCTGGATTACATCGGTCAACTCTATGCCGTGGAGCGCGAAGTCAAACATCTGCACGCCGATGAGCGACAACAGATCCGCCAAAGCCAATCCAAACCACTGGCGGATGCGTTTCACCAGTGGATGGTTCTGCAACGCCAGAGGATCACCGACGGTTCTGCCACGGCCAAAGCATTGGATTACAGCCTAAAGCGCTGGACGGCACTGACGCAGTTTCTGGGTGATGGGCAATTGCCAATCGACAACAACTGGATCGAGAACCAGATTCGACCGATCGCCATTGGCCGCAATAATTGGTTGTTCGCTGGTTCACTGCGTGCCGGGCAGCGAGCCGCCGCTGTGATGAGTTTGATTCAAAGCGCCAAGCTCAATGGGCATGATCCGTATGCTTATTTGAAAGATGTGTTGGCTCGCCTGCCTACGCAAAAGAACAGCCAGATTGAAGAGTTGCTGCCCCATCGCTGGCAGCCAACAAAATCCTAACTTCGGCATCGGTGGCGTCTAGGTGTGTTGGCCACCCGCTTACGGATTGGCTAGACAGCCGCAAGGACAGCATGACGCGCATTCGTCTCGCCAAAAGGTTGGACAAGGCACAGCGTGGATTGCTGGGCGATATTGCACCGGTGGGCGACGGCGTGTTTGAGATGCGCGAGTTCTTTGGCCCCGGTTGGCGTATGTACTACGTGCAACAAGGCGATGTGTTAATCGTGATGCTTGGGGGTGGCGACAAATCCACTCAGCAGGCTGACATCGCGGCGGCGATTGCGCTGTCAAAAACTATTCAGGAGTGAACACTATGACCCAAAAAACCAAGCTTGCCGACTTGCCGGTGTTCGATATGGCTGAGCACCTCAAGACCGATGAAGACATCGCCAATTACCTGACGCTGGCGCTGCAAGATGACGACCCATCCGAGTTGACACATGCGCTGGGCGTGATTGCCCGGGCTCGTGGCATGACCGAAGTGGCCAAAACTTCGGGCCTGACCCGAGAAGCTTTGTACAAAGCGCTGCGGCCCAATTCGCAGCCACGATTTGACACGATCTCTCGCGTATGCAATGCACTGGGCGTGCGTCTGGTGGCGCAAGCAAGCCATACAAAGGCGGGGTAAGGAAGTTGGCTTCTCACCCTCTGGTGGACAAGACAAAGCAAACCACGCTTTCCGCCTGAAATCTATTACTTTGGAAGCAATTTAAAGATTTCACGTGCTGCCGCTACGGTTTCGGCAATATCGGCATCGGTGTGGGCATTGCTCACAAAGCCGGCCTCGTACAGGGCCGGTGCAATGTAGACACCGCGGTCGAGCAGGCCGTGGAACAACTGGTTGAATTTGGCGCCATCAGATTTCATGACCTGGCTGTAGGTGTGGGGCAGGGTGTCGAGCAAGAAAAAGCCCATCATGCCGCCCTCCGAGTCGCCACAAAACGCGATGCCTTCAGCTTGTGCAGCCTGGCTCAGTCCGCTGATCAGGGCGCGGGTCTTGCGACCCAGTTCGTCGTAAAAACCGGGCTTGGTGATCTCGGCCAGTGTCGCCAGGCCGCAGGCCGTGGCCACCGGGTTGCCTGACAGGGTGCCGGCCTGGTACACCGTGCCCAGTGGTGCCAGGTGTTCCATCACTGCGCGTTTGGCGCCAAAGGCGGCCAGCGGCATGCCACCGCCAATCACCTTGCCCATCACCGTCATGTCGGGCTCAAAACCCGGAATTTCTTTGGCATAGACACTTTGCGCACCGCCCAGCGCCACGCGAAAACCCGTCATGACCTCGTCAAACACCAACAGTGCGCCATACTGGGTGCAGAGCTCGCGGCAGCGCTTCACAAACGGCACGCTGGCGCGCACGAAGTTCATGTTGCCGCAGATCGGCTCCATCATCAGGCAGGCGATCTCTTTGCCTTGTTCGGCAAAAGCGGCTTCGAGTTGTTCGATGTTGTTGAATTCGAGCACCAGCGTGTGCTGCACCACTTCGGGTGGCACGCCGGCACTGGTCGGGTTGCCAAACGTGGCCAGACCCGAGCCGGCTTTCACCAGCAGCGCGTCAGCGTGGCCGTGGTAGCAGCCCTCGAACTTGATGAGTTTGCTGCGTCCGGTGGCACCGCGCGCCAGGCGGATGGTGCTCATGCCCGCTTCGGTGCCCGAGCTCACCAGGCGCACCATGTCCATGCTCGGCATGAGCTTCAAAATGGCTTCGGCCAGTTCCACCTCGCGCTCGGTCGGGGCACCAAAAGAAAAACCTTCCAGCAGTGCTTTTTGCACGGCTTCCACCACGGCGGGGTGGCCGTGGCCCAGGATCATCGGGCCCCAGGAGCCGATGTAGTCGGTGTAGCGCTGGCCGTTGGCGTCCCACATGTAAGCCCCCTGGGCCCGGCTGATAAAGCGCGGTGTACCGCCGACCGCGCGAAAAGCGCGCACAGGCGAGTTGACGCCGCCCGGGATCACTTTGGAGGCACGGGCAAATAAAGTGGCATTGCGATCAGAGGATTGGGTCATGGTTTGAATCAGGCAGAATATGGCGATGGGTGCCGGGCTTGTTTGTTGGAATCAAGCCAGGGTGCGAATGATGAGACATTCTATTGGAAGGCCTTGGACGCTGTGACGCAATCGACAACCTGGATGTGCCTGATTTGTGGCTGGATTTACGATGAAGAAGCGGGTGAACCCGAACATGGCGTGCCGGCTGGAACGGCCTGGCGCGATGTGCCGCTGAATTGGACCTGCCCAGAATGCGGCGCCCGCAAGGAAGATTTCGAGATGGTTCAAATTTGAGGTGCTGGCGGGCCTGACTTCTTGACCACCGCATAACGCTGCAAGGTTTGGGCCCGGGCCTCGTCGTGGGCCACGATCGGGTGCGGGTAGTTTTGGCCCAGCACCACGCCGGCCATTTGCAGCTCCAGCGGTTTCGCCGTCCAGGGTGCGTGGATGGCTTTGTCTGACAGGCCGGCCAGTTGCGGCAGGTAGCGGCGGATGAACTTGCCTTGCGGGTCAAACCTTTCGCTTTGGCTGATGGGGTTGAAGATGCGAAAGTAGGGCTGGGCGTCACAGCCGCTGGAAGCCACCCATTGCCAGCCACCATTGTTGGCCGACAGGTCAAAGTCGTTGAGCTGCTCGGCAAAATAACGCTCGCCCCGGCGCCAGTCCAGGCCCAAATCTTTCACCAGAAAGCTGCCTGCCACCATGCGCAGGCGGTTGTGCATGTAGCCGGTCTGGTTGATCTGCGCCATGGCCGCGTCAACCAGCGGGTAACCGGTGCGCCCTTCGCACCAGGCTGCGAACAGGGCGTCAGCATGGGGCCCTTGCTCCCATTGAATGGCGTCGTATTCGGGTTTGAAGGCTTGCCGTGCCACATGCGGAAAGTTGGCCAAAATGGCAAAGTAAAAATCGCGCCACACCAGCTCGCTGAGCCAGACCGCTGCGCCCGGACTACCGGCGGCCTGGCGCTGCAGGGCAATGCGCACCAATTGGCGGATCGACACGGTGCCAAAGCGCAGGTGCACGCCCAGGTAACTTGGCCCCTTGACCGCCGGGAAATCGCGCGTGGCGTGGTAGTCGTCCATGCGCTCAAAAAAAGCTTCGAACAAGGTCTGGCCCCCACTTTCGCCAGTGGGAATTTTCAGGCTGGACAGGTTGGTGGGCTCGAAACTGATTTCGCCCAGGCTGGGCACGGGCTGTTGCCGCTCGGGCGGGCGCGCCATCAGGCGCTGTGCCAGCGGCGCGCTGTCGTGCTGCGCCAGGTCTTCGGGGACCACACGTTTGAGCCAGTTGTTTTTATAGGGCGTGAACACGCCGTAGGGCGTGCCGGACTGGGTCAGGATCTCGCGGCCTTCAAAAATGACCTGGTCC
>JAQSDS010000426.1 GCA_029946045.1 Rhodoferax sp. | reverse complement strand
GCCAGCACGCCGCCTTTGGCCGTGCCGTCGAGTTTGGTCACGATCAGGCCGGTCAGGCCCAGGGCGTCATCAAAGGCTTTCACCTGGGTCAGGGCGTTTTGACCGGTGTTGCCGTCGATCACCAACAGTACCTCGTGGGGTGGTGTGGCCAGGCTGCGTTCTTCTGCCGTGTTGGAGTCTGCGTCGGGGTTCTCCAGCGCAGGCCCGGCTTTTTGAATCACGCGTTTGATCTTGACCAGCTCTTGCATCAGGTGCAACTGTGTCGGCAGGCGTCCGGCGGTATCGACCAGCACCACATCACGGCCACGGGCCTTGCCCGCGCTCACCGCATCAAAGGCGACTGCGGCCGGGTCGCCGCCCTCTTGGCTGATGATGTCCACCGCCGTGCGGTCTGCCCAAACGCCTAACTGTTCGCGCGCTGCCGCCCGGAACGTGTCGGCAGCAGCCAGCAAGACGCTCGCGTTGTTGAGCGCCAGATGCCGCGTGAGTTTTCCGATGGACGTGGTTTTACCCGCGCCGTTGACACCGGCGACCATGATCACCGTGGGTTTGTAGCGGCCGATCACCAGCGATTTCTGCAACGGGGTCAGCAACTCGGTGAGGGACTCGATCAGCAGGGCCTTGACTGCTGCCGGGTCGGTGGTTTTGCTCTCCTTGACGCGGCGTTTCAGGTCCTGCAGCAGATGTTCGGTGGCTTTGACGCCGGTGTCGGCCATCAGCAGGGCGGTCTCCAGGTCTTCATACAGCGCATCGTCAATTTGTGTGCCGGTGAACACGGTGGCAATGCTGGAGCCGGTTTTTCGCAAGCCCGCCTTGAGCTTGTCGATCCAGGACTTGCGCTCGGGGGCAGGTGCCGGTGCCGGTGCCGGTGCCGAAGCAGGCGCCGCCAGGGAACCGGACAGCGGTGGCTCAGGCTGGGCAACTGGCGCCGGCATGGACGCCTGCTGGGTCAGCGTCTGCAGGGACGGTGGCACGATGGCCGAGGGCGGGACAGGGGGTTTTTTTTTGAAAAAACTGAACATTTTTTGGGTTCGTGGTATCACTGCATTCTATGAAACACCACGCACCTACTTTGAACCCCCGAAACCTGCGCTTCCTGAGTGCTGCTTTGCTGACCTGGGCCACCATGTCGACAGCCAGCGCCCAGGGCCCCGCCGTGCCCGCTGCAGCTGCTGTGCAGGCGCAGCAGTTCACACTGTCCAACGGCATGAGCCTGATCGTCAAGCCTGACCGGCGTGCACCGACGGCCGTGCACATGCTGTGGCTGCGGGCCGGGTCGATGGACGAGGTCGATGGCAGCTCGGGTGTCGCCCATGTGCTTGAGCACATGCTGTTCAAAGGCACGCCGACCGTGCCGGTGGGCGAGTTTTCGCGCCGCGTGGCGGCCCTGGGCGGGCGCGACAACGCGTTTACCAGCCTCGACTACACCGGTTTTTACCAGCAGATTCCGGCCGCCAGCTTGGCCGATGTCATGGCGTTGGAAGCCGATCGTTTCGCCAACAACCAGTGGCCCGATGAAGAATTTAAAAAAGAGCTCGAAGTGGTCAAGGAAGAGCGCCGCATGCGCACCGAAGACAACCCGCGGGCGCTCATGAACGAAGCCCTGCATGCAGCCGTTTTTGTGGCTTCGCCTTACCGCCGCCCGATTGTGGGCTGGATGAGCGATCTGGAATCTCTGACGCCCCAAGACGCCCGCTTCTACTACCAGCGCTGGTATGTGCCCGCCAATGCCGCCGTGGTGGTGGCCGGTGATGTGGATGTGGCCGAGGTGCGCCGACTGGCCGAAAAATACTATGGGTCCATTCCGGCGCGGGCTGTGCCCGAGCGCAAGCCGCGTGTGGAACCCGCGCAAACCGGCATGAAACGCATCGCTTTCAAGGCCCCGGCCGAGCAGGCTCTGGTGACGATGGCGTTCAAGGTGCCCACGTTCCAGTCCTTTGATGGCGGTCAGGATGAAAGTGATGCGCTGGCCTTGACTGTGCTGTCGGCTGTGCTCGACGGCTACAGCGGGGCGCGTCTGGAGCGTGCCCTGACCCAGGGATCCGACCGCGTGGCCGACAGTGCCGGTGCCGACAACGGCCTGTGGGGGCGCGGGCCGCAGTTGTTCGTGTTGTCGGGGGTGCCGGCCCAGGGCAAGACGGCCGAACAGGTGGAGGCCGCGCTGCGCGCCCAGGTCGTGCGTATTGCTACCGAGGGCGTGTCTGAGGCAGAGCTTGCCCGTGTCAAGACCCAGTGGGTGGCCAGCGCGGTGTACAAGCTCGATTCGGTCTTTAACCAGGCGCGTGAATTGGGTACCAGTTGGGTACAGGGCCAGCCGCTTGATGCCCATGAGCGCTTGATTGAACGCCTGCGCGCTGTGATGGCCGAGCAGGTCAAGGCCGTGGCGGCCAAGTACTTTGGCGACGACCAATTGACGGTTGCCCAATTGCTGCCGCAGCCCTTGAATAAAACCGGCAAACCACGCACCGCCCCGGCGGGAAGCAGACACTGAACCCGCTCCGAATGAACCCTATGACCCTACTTAAAAAACGAAGCCTCCAAGCGGTTTTGACCGCCTTCATCAGTGTCATGTGCCTGCCTGCCGCCCTGGCCGGCATTGCCATTGAACACTGGACCCAGCCCAGCGGCGCCCAGGTGTTCCTGGTGCAAAGCCACGCCATCCCGATGCTCGATGTGCAGCTTGACTTTGACGCAGGCAGCCGCCGCGATCCGCCACAGCAAGCCGGACTGGCCAGTGTCACGGCCAGTCTCAGCGGCATGGGCGTGCTGGCCAACCCGGCGCGAGGTGATCTGGCGCTGGACGAAAATGCCTTGGGTGAAGCCTGGGCCGACCTGGGCGCCAGTTTTGGTGGCCACGCCAGCAGCGACCGCATGAGCTTTGCACTGCGCTCGCTCACCTACCCTGATCTGTTGGGCAAGGCCGTTCAACTGGCCGCACGGCAACTGGCCGAGCCGGCTTTTCCGGCAGACATCTGGCAACGTGAGCGCGAGACCATGATTGCCGCCATCAAGGAGTCCAATACCCGTCCGGACACGCTGGCCCAGCGTGCCTTTGACCAAGCCGTGTATGGTGACCATCCTTATGGCTATGACACCACCGAGGCCTCGTTGCAGCGCATCGAGGTGGCACACATGGCGGCGCTTTACCGGCAATCGATTCGGGCTTGCCGCACCCAAGTGACGCTGGTGGGGGCTGTGACGCGTGCGCAAGCGGACGCGCTGGTGACTGAGCTGCTGGCTCGGCTCGCGGGCACCGGCAAAGCACAGGCATCAGACTGCCCGGCGCTGCCGGCAGTGGCTGAAGTAGCCCCCTTGATGCAGGCCAGCGAACAGCGCATGGCCTTCGACTCGGCGCAAGCCCATGTGTTGCTGGGTCAGCCCGGCTACAAACGCAGCGACCCCGACTTTTTCGCCATGCTGGTGGGAAACTATATTTTGGGAGGCGGGGGCTTTGTCTCGCGACTGACACACGAGGTACGGGAAAAGCGTGGTTTGAGCTACAGCGTGTACAGCTACTTTGCACCTGGATTGCATGCGGGGGCTTTCGCCATCGGCTTGCAAACCCGCCCGGACCAGGCCGACCAGGCCTTGCAGGTGTCACGCGAGGTGCTGGCCCGCTTTGTGGCGGACGGACCCACCGAGGCCGAACTACAGGCCGCCAAGGACAACCTGATCGGCGGTTTCGCCTTGCGTCTGGACAGCAACCGCAAGCTGCTTGACAACGTGGCCAACATCGCCTGGAACGAGCTGCCCCTGGACTACCTCGATACCTGGACGCAGCGTGTGAAGAAAATCAGCGCGGCAGACATCCGGTTAGCGTTCCAGCGCAAACTGCAACCCGAAAAGATGGCGACTGTGGTGCTGGGTGGATCAACCAGCAAGCGCTAGCGAGGCTTCAAGACGGCTTTCCGCAGGTAAGATGCCGGGCATGAAACGAGCTCCCTCCGAAACCAAAAGCCGCCCGCCCCGTCCACCGCGTCCGCGTGCCGTGCAAAGCCATGAAATCCGCATCATCGGCGGGCAATTCAAACGCACCAAACTGCAGGTGGCCGACAAGCCGGGTTTGCGCCCTACGCCAGACCGGGTGCGTGAAACGCTGTTCAACTGGTTGGGTCAAGACCTGAGCGGCTGGCGCTGCCTCGACGCCTTTGCCGGCACCGGTGCGCTGGGCTTCGAGGCTGCCTCACGCGGTGCCGCGCATGTGCTGCTGGTCGAGCAGGACGCCGCGCTGGTGGCGCAGCTCCAGCGGGTGCAAGCCCAACTTAAAGCACAGGCGGTTCAGGTGGTCCGGGGCGATGCGGTCGCTGCGCTGCGTCATGCGCCTGCCGGTAGTCTGGAACTGATTTTTCTGGACCCTCCCTTTGATTCCGCGGTGTTCGAGGCGGCTGTTCAGGCAGCAGCGCCAGCGCTGGCTGCCGCAGGTTTCTTGTATCTGGAGGCGCCCAAACGCTGGTCTGACGAGCAGCTGCACCCGCTGGGTTTGCAGCTGCACCGTCACCTCAAGGCGGGCATGGTGCATGCGCATTTGCTCAAGCGCATTGAGCCAGTTAGTGCACCAGCGCGTTGATAATGCAGTCATGCCAACCCCAACCCACAATTTGCCATGGCCAATGATCTGATCGCCGTTTATCCGGGCACGTTTGATCCGATCACCCTGGGCCACGAGGACGTGGTGCGCCGCGCCGCGCAGTTGTTCAGCCAGGTGATCGTGGCGGTGGCGGCCGGACACCACAAAAAGGCCATGTTTTCACTGGAGGAGCGCATGGCCATGGCGCGTGAAGTAGTCAAGGCCTATCCTGGGGTCAAAGTGGAAAGTTTCGACGGTTTGATGCGTGACTTTGTCGTGACTCGTGGCGCCAAGGCGATGGTCCGCGGCCTGCGTGCCGTCACCGATTTTGATTACGAATTTCAGCTGGCGGGCATGAACCGTAGCCTGATGCCCGATGTGGAAACGGTATTCCTGACGCCCGGCGACAAATACCAGTTTATTTCGAGCACCTTTGTGCGTGAGATTGCCACGCTGGGAGGGGAGGTGGACAAATTTGTCTCGCCCGGTGTGAATCAGCGGCTGCTGGAAAAAGTGCGCAGCCTGAGCGGTAAAACCCCTTGAATTTTTGGAGAACACATGAAGATCCTATTGCCTTTTGATGGCTCCCCCCTGGCACTGGAAGCGGTGCGTTTTGTTATTCGCATGGCGGCCGATGGCCTTGACACCAGCGTGGTGCTGGCCAATGTGCAGGAGCCTGCCAGCCTGTATGAATTGATGGTGGCGCACGATCCGGCGTTGATCGAACAGGCCAGCGCTGCGGCCGGTGCCAACACCTTGCTGGCCGCGCAGGTGTTGCTCGATGCAGCCAGCCTGGCTTACGAGACCGAAGTGGCCTCGGGTGACCCGGCGCACACGCTGGTGGATATTCTGGAAAACTACGGTTGTGATCTGGTGGTGATGGGGGCCAGTGGCACCAGTGCCCTGCGTAGCGCGCTGCTGGGATCGGTGTCCAATGAGGTACTGCATGCCGCTGGCGTGCCGGTGATGATCGTCAAGGCTGCCGAACAAGACAATGCTGACGCCGCGGAATAAGCCAGACTTTTAAAATAAGCGCTTGTCAACTTTTGTCTGATTGCGCTTATGGCCCTGTTGATCACCGATGAATGCATCAACTGTGATGTGTGCGAACCCGAGTGCCCCAATGACGCGATTTACATGGGGCAGGACATTTATGAGATTGACCCCAACAAATGCACGGAATGCGTGGGTCATTTTGATGAGCCGCAATGTGTACAGGTGTGCCCTGTGAACTGCATTCCGGTCAACCCGGATGTTGTCGAGGACAAGGAAACCTTGTGGCAGAAGTACCGGCGCCTGCAGGCGCAAAGCGCGTCAGCGGCCTGAGTAGAACCTGGGTCAAGGTTTTGGTTTCTTTTTCTGCGGCGCCAGTTTCTCGGAGCCCGGCACTTCGGCAATAAATGCCTCCGGTTTTTTGTGCTTGGGGCTCACTCGTTTGGGTGTCAGCGTGGTGCTGCTGTTGCCTGTGCTCGCGCTGCCCTTTGCGGATTTTTCTGTAGCGATGGAAGGCGGCGGTGGTTGGCCAGCGAGCAGTCGTTTTTCCTCAGCGATGCGCGTCTGCTCCATGCTTTGAGCCAGTCTGGCCGCTTGAACTGCAGCGGCATCGGTCTGTTGTTTTTGTTCGGGTTGCCGTGCGTCTTTCAGTTCTAAGGGCTCGGCTCCCGGGCAAGGCGTTTGGCTGTAGCTGTTGCCACAACGATAAATGCCTTGCGCTTGAAGGCCTACCGAAAAGACCATTCCTGCAGCCACGAAAAACGTTTGAATGCTATTTTTGTGCACCATGATGTCCCCCTTGCCCCGCGTCATGTGGAGCAGGGCGAAGGGTATCACGTGTCGCTGGTCGGCGCTGCCGGGCTTGCCGGTTTGGGTTTGCCGGGCCGCGGCGGTTTGCTGGTGTGCACCAGACGCGTGGCTTGTTCCATGTCACCCGTCAAAAATTGGGGCAGGGCCTTGAGGGCGCGGTCAATTGCCTGGTCAATGGCGATGCGGTGGTCCAGGACGGGCTTTTTAAGCACCCAGTGCAGCACCTCGGCCCGGTTGCCAGGGTGGCCAATGCCCAGGCGCAGTCGCCAGTACTGGTCGGTGCCCAATTGGGCGTGAATGTCACGCAGGCCATTGTGGCCCGCGTGGCTGCCGCCCAGCTTGAGTTTGGCTTCGCCGGGAACAATGTCCAGATCATCGTGGGCGACCAGAATCTCTTGCGGCGGTATCTTGAAAAAATTGGCCAGTGCAGCCACCGACTTGCCGCTCAGGTTCATGAAGGTCTGGGGCGCCAGCAGCCAGACCGATTGGCCTTGAATGCTGGTGCGTGCGACCAGCCCGTGGTAACTTTTGTCAGCCGTCAAGTTGACCTTGAGCTCACGCGCCAACGCGTCCAGCCACCAGAAACCGGCGTTATGGCGGGTCTGCTCGTATTCGGGTCCGGGGTTGCCCAGTCCTACAAAAAGTCTGATCATGTCGCTATTATCTGAATTGTCGAATGCGTTGCAGCTAAAAAAAAAGGGCTCACCTTGGGTGAGCCCTTTGCCTAAGCACGGATGCTTATTTCTTGGCTTTAGCAGCTGGTTTTGCAGCCGGTTTGGCCGCAGCGTCCGCAGCCGGTTCGGCAGCAGCGACTGGTTCGGCGCCAGCAACCGCCACCACGGAGACGATCACCGGGTTTTTGTCGCTGCCGCGCTTGACCGCCGACACGCCCTTGGGCAGGGCGATTTCAGCGAGGTGCAGCGACGAGCCTTTTCTGAGGCCGCTCAAGTCCACCTTGATGAATTCTGGCAGGTCGCCCGGCAGGCACAGCACGTCAATTTCGCTGATCACGTGGTTGGCAATGCAGCCTTCGGATTTGATGGCGGGTGAATTTTCGTCACCGAAGAAGTGCAATGGCACTTTCATGTGCAGTTTGGTCGAAGCGTCGACGCGCTGGAAGTCCACGTGCAGGATGAGCTGCTTGAAGGGGTGAACCTGAACGTCGCGCAACAGCACCGGGCTGCTGGTGTCGCCAATCTCCATGCTCAGAACGCTGGAGTGGAAGGCTTCTTTTTTCAGCGCATGCCACAGGGCGTTGTGATCAACTTCGATCACCTGGGGGGGCGTTGCGCCACCATAAACAATACCGGGCGTGCGACCGGCGATGCGGAGACGGCGGCTCGCACCCGTGCCCTGCTTGGAACGCTCAAAAGCGGCAAATTTCATAAAAACTCCTGGAAGGGCCCACCGCGACCAGCGGCACCCTGGTTGAAAAAGCCGGGCACCTTTGACGGTGGTACCGGCCACTTGAAATCTGATCAGAAAAGGTTTTCCTGATCAGAGAAAAAACTCATCACCGATTTGCCTGCAGCGATGCGCTGAATGGTCTCGCCAATGAGCGGTGCCACACTGAGCTGGCGAATCTTGGGACAGGCCATGGCCGCAGCCGATAACGGGATGGTGTTGGTCACGACCACCTCATCGAGTGCCGCACCGGTGGTGATGCGTTCGATGGCCGGACCTGAAAAAATGGGGTGGGTGCAGTAGGCGTACACCTTTTTGGCGCCGCGCTCCTTCAGCACTTCGGCAGCCTTGACCAGCGTGCCTGCGGTGTCGATCATGTCGTCCATGATGACGCAGTTGCGGCCATCGATTTCACCGATCACGTGCATGACTTCACTGACATTGGCCTTGGGGCGGCGCTTGTCGATGATGGCGAGATCGCAATTGAGTTGCTTGGCCAGCGCCCGGGCGCGCACCACACCACCGACGTCGGGCGACACCACAATCAGGTCGTCATAGTTTTTTTGCCGCAGGTCACCGAGCAAAACGGGTGAGGCATAAATGTTGTCAACGGGAATGTCAAAAAAGCCCTGGATCTGATCGGCATGCAGGTCCATGGTCAGAACACGGGCGACACCCACGGCTTGCAACATGTTGGCAACCACCTTGGCCGAAATCGGCACGCGGCTGGAGCGCGGACGGCGGTCTTGCCGGGCATAACCAAAATAGGGAATGACAGCACTGATACGTTCGGCGGAAGCCCGCTTGAGGGCGTCCACCATGATCAGCAGTTCCATCAGATTTTCGTTGGTCGGGGCACAGGTGCTTTGCACCACAAAGACGTCCCGGGCACGGACGTTTTGCTTGATTTCGACAGTGACTTCACCATCAGAAAACCGACCGACCTCGGCATTGCCCAGGCTGATATGGAGGTATTTTGCAATGTCATTCGCCAGTACGGGATTGGCATTGCCTGTAAAAACCATGAAATCAGGGGTTTGTTCGGCGTGCATGGAGATCCCAACTTATGAATCGCTGTGGCAGTTTCATGTCTCAAGTGGACATGTGTAAAAATTTGGCAGGGGAGGAAGGATTCGAACCTTCGCATGCTGGAATCAAAATCCAGTGCCTTAACCAGCTTGGCGACTCCCCTACACGGGTTGCTCATGAAACATGAACAACCGATAACTCTTGCTAAACAGCCCACCCCTGAAGAGGATGAACTGTCAAATTGCGGCATAGTCTACTTTGAAAATCGGTAACAACACCGGCTTCAAAATCTTCCGCAATTCTTGCAAACACTGCACTCCCGGAACCTGTCATTCTGGCGTTCAGTCCGTGATCACGACACCACGAAAGGGCTTGCGTGACAGCGGGACAAAGCAACTCAGCAACAGGCTGCAGGTCGTTGTGGCCAAAGCCAAATGCGTCTGCAGCGAAGTCGGATATTCTAGCGGCTTTGCTGTCCCTTTTTAAGTTCGGATGTGAAAAAATTCTCTGAGTTTGCAGGCCGTTGCTGGGTTTGACCACCAGAAACCGGGCGGCGTTCAGCGCGATGGGTGTCATTTTTTCGCCAATCCCGCTGACCCAGGCGTTGTGTCCGCCCAAAAAAAAGGGCACGTCGGCACCCAGTTGCAGGCCGATGGTCTGGAGTTGTGCCAGGCTCAGCCTGAGTTCCCACAAACGGTTCAGCGCCAACAGGGTCGATGCGGCGTCTGATGAGCCGCCACCGAGGCCAGCCTGTTCCGGGATGGATTTGGCAATGCTGATGTGGGCACCCTGGCTGCAGCCGCTGCGTTGTTGCAAGGCGCGTGCAGCGCGAACAATCAGGTCATCAGCGGGCAGCGCGGTCGTCAGGTCTTCGCGGCTGATGACGCCGTCTGTGCGCTTCTCAAAGTGCAGGGTGTCGCACCAGTCGATCAGCATGAACACCGATTCCAGCAAATGGTAGCCATCGGTGCGGCGGCCAACAATGTGCAAAAACAGGTTGAGCTTGGCGGGGGCCGGGATGTCAAACAGGGATTTCATCAAGACGCTACAGATGTGGCTTTGGCTTACAGGGCCGGTGTTCAGGGTTCAAGGACGACACGAATTTCTGCACCCGGCAAAGGGCTGACGCGTCGAGCAGTAATTTTGCCACTGTCAAACTGCGACTGGTCGACTTGCCAGCCATCCAGGCTCAAGTGGTCGCCAGCCAGCCAGGCAAACAGCGCGGCCACGGGCACCGGGGTGCCGAGCACGCGCTCGATCAATTCGGTGATGTTGTTGAAGTACTGGGTGTCCATGCCAGATTGCATTTGGGCCTGCTGGGGGGTCCAGGCAATGGCCGCGGCGGTGCTGCCGAGCGGGGTGTAAAAGTGCAATTGCCCCTGGCTGGGCCCACCCTGTAGTTCAAAAGTAGCGGAAAACGCCTGCGGACCCATGGCCGGGCTGGCCTCAACCCGCACGGACATTCGACCGCTCCAGCTGCTAGTTCTGGCGGCTTTGTCGCCAGCAGTGCGGCTGGGTACGGCGCAACCGACCAGGGTAATCAGCAAGCACAAACCCAGCAGCGATGCAGCAAGGCGCTTGTTCACAGCGCCACACGCAAGCGCTGCAATGTCGCCTTGAGGGTCTCGTTATCAGGATTGAGTTCGAGTCCTTCGCGCCAGATTTTCCTGGCCTCATCGGCGTGCCCGCTGACCCACAGCACCTCACCCAAATGGGCTGCAATTTCTGCATCCGGTCTTTGGCTGAATGCGTTGCGCAGCAAGCGCAAGGCCTCGTCGTTTTGCCCCATGCGGAAGGCCACCCAGGCCAGGCTGTCCACAATAAAAGGATCGTTGGGCGTGAGTGCCAGCGCATTCTCAATCAGTTGTCGGGCTTCGGGCAGGCGCTGGCCTCGGTCTGCCAGCGCGTATCCCAGGGCGTTGTAGGCCTGGGGGTCTTCCGGTTTAGCTAGCATCAACTGGCGCAAAAGCCGTTCCATTTCCACCAGATCGTCCATTTTTTCGGCCAGCATGGCCAAGTCGTAGACCGTCTCGGTGTCTTCAGGGTCGTCGGCCAAGGCTGTCTCGAGCACGCTGCGGGCCAGGGAAAATTGTTTTTGATCGCGCAGCAGTTGGACTTCTGCACTGCGTTTGAGGCGAGCATCGCTGGCTTTGCGCTCTGGCAAGCTGCGGATCAGTGTCAGCGCTGCTTCAAGCTGGCCTTGCTGTGCCATCAGCCCTGCAAGCCGCAGCTGTGCAGGCAAAAAATCGTCGGGGTGATCGACGCGTTGCAACCAGTTCTGGGCCTGCGGCAGGTCCTTGCGCAGCAGCGCAATTTGCGCCAGCGAGAGGTAAGCCTGGGAAAGTCCACGGGGCGTCGGTAGGCTGGTTGGCGCTGTGGTTTGGGCTTTCATCAGTTCCAGGTAGCGCAAGAAATCGGCCTGTGCGGCGTCCAACTGCGCTATTTCCAGATGGAGCGCGCCTTGAAGTAGCGTGGCTGCGGCATTGTCTGGTTGCTGTTGAATGATGCTTTGCAGCTCTTTGAGCGCTTCGGCATGGCGCTTGGCCAGCAGCAGCGTTTGTGCGTAGGCCATGCGGAATTCTGTGCTGGGGCCGTTGGCCAGGTAATTTTTGACCAGACTTTCGGCTTGGGTCACTTCGGCTCGCATCAGGCTCAGGGCCAACCAGGCCGGGTGCTCCTGATGCGTTGCAAAGCTTTGCGCTTTGGTGGCGGCGCTCAAGGCGGCATCCGGATTGCCCGCAGCCATCCATAGGCGTCCCAACGTGGCCCAGGCTGTGGCTCCCAGCTTGGGGTCGTTGAACAGGGGCGTCAAGGCTTTTTGAACGACCGTCACCGCAAGTTGTTTATTGCTGGTGCGCTCATACAGGCCAGGGATGGCCCAGATCGTGTCAGCACGTTCCGGCGCGGGCGTGAGTGCCAGCAGGCGTTTGAGCGTCTCCAGCGTTTCCGCCGGACGGTTCAGGTTCAACAAAATTTGCAGGACAAAGCGGTTGGCTTCCTGGGAGGTCGGTAGGGCTTCTTGCCAGGCTTTGGCCGCCTGAAGCGCCGAATCTCCTGAGCGAGCGCGCAAGGCAAGCTGCACCGAACGCCTGAAAAGGGCTTCGTCGCCTGTTTTGCGCGCGGCGTCGAGCAGCAGGGAAAAAGCCGCAGCGGGCTCTTGTGCCTGCGCGTTGAATTCGCCAAGCAACAACTGGTAAAAAAGCTGACCATCAAGCGCCGAGCTGGTGGCCGGGGCTTCAGTTGGAGCCGTGGCTTGCGCATGGACGTTGACGCAGCAAGTGGTCAACAGGGTGAACAGGAGACGGTAAGGTAGACGCATGTGGTCATAATAATTCATGTCTGTCAAATGAGAAGAAGGCCATGCCTGAATTACCCGAAGTAGAAGTGACCCGGCGCAGTTTTGCCGCTGCCATTGAAAACGCCACCGTGCAGGCGGTGCAGCTTGGCAAGCCCCTGCGCTGGCCACTGGGCTGCTTACCCGAGCAACTGCTGGGTCGGTGTGTGCGCTCGGTTGGTCGGCGTGGCAAGTACCTGCTGCTTCAATTGGATCAGGGCGTTTTGCTGCTGCATCTGGGCATGTCAGGCAGTTTGCGTTTTGCACCGGTGCTTCCTGCTGCGGGTGTGCATGACCATTTTGATCTGGTCACCTCGCAGGGCATTTTGCGTTTGCATGACCCACGCCGCTTTGGTGCCGTGGTTTACGTTGACAACCTGGCTGCTCCGATGGCGCACAAGTTGCTGGGACGGCTGGGGCCGGAGCCTTTGGGCGATGCGTTTGAGTTGGCCGGATTTCAGGCCCAGCTCAAGCGCCACCAGATGGCGATCAAGTCGGTGTTGCTGGCTGGTGAGGCGGTGGTGGGGGTGGGCAATATTTATGCGTCCGAGGCGCTATTCCAGGCGGGCATTCGACCCACCGTGTCGGCCGCCCGGCTGAGCCGACCGCGCGTCGCGCGCTTGCATGCTGCCATTGTGAAGGTCTTGGACCAGGCCGTCACGCTGGGCGGCAGCACCTTGCGCGATTTCTCCAGTGCCAGTGGCCAGGCCGGCTATTTCCAGTTGCAGACCATGGTTTATGGTCGTGCCGGTTTGCCCTGTCATGTGTGCGCCAGTCCGGTGCGCCTGATCAAGCAGGGCCAGCGCGCCACGTTTTACTGTGTCACCTGTCAGAAGTCCTGACTGGTTTGTTGTGAGAACTTTCTGATGGACGGTTTTTTGGCATCCCGGGTGGTGCACTGGCAGGCGACTTGGGGCCGCCACGATCTGCCTTGGCAAAACACGCGCGACCCTTACCGTGTCTGGCTCTCCGAGATCATGTTGCAGCAAACGCAGGTGGCCACGGTGCAAGCCTACTTTGCCCGATTTTTGGCACGCTTCGCCAATGTGCAGGCGCTGGCGCAAGCGCCGTTGGACGAGGTGCTGCATTTGTGGGCAGGTTTGGGTTATTACAGCCGCGCCCGTAACCTGCACCGTTGCGCACAGGAGGTCGTGCGTTTGTATGGCGGCACGTTTCCGCGGTCGGCCAGGCAACTGCAAACCCTGCCGGGCATTGGCCCATCTACCGCAGCAGCTGTTGCCGCGCTGTGTTTTGGCGAGCGGGCGGCCATTCTGGATGGTAATGTCAAGCGGGTGCTGACCCGATTCCTGGGGTTTGGCGACGACTTGGCGCTGGCCGCGAACGAGCGCCGCTTGTGGGACCAGGCCACACAATTGTTGCCAACCGACAATTTGTTGCACAACATGGCGCGTTACACCCAGGGCATGATGGACCTGGGTGCCACGCTGTGTGCCACCAAAAATCCGGGGTGTCTGGCTTGCCCCCTGTCCGAACGCTGTGTTGCCTTCGCCATGGATGCAGTTGAAAAATACCCCCTGAAGACCCGCAAACTCAAACGCAGTGCCCAGTCGATCTGGTTGTTATGGCTTGTGTCTGAGGACGGTGCGGTCTGGTTGAGTCAGCGACCCACCCCGGGCGTCTGGGCTGGTTTATATTGCTTGCCCTTGTTTGAAGACAGGCCGGCGCTGGCGGCTGCGGTAGCACCGCTGCAAGCCAATGGCTTGCAGGATCAGCCGTCGTTCAAGCATGTGCTGACGCACAAGGACTTGTATTTGCATCCGGTCCTGCTCACGGTGCCTGGGAGACCGGCGTTGGCACTGGACGGGCAATGGTTTGGCGCTGCGCAAATCGCCAAAATTGGCTTGCCCGCACCCATCAAGAAGTTGCTGCAAACACTTTAAGCTGTT
>JAQSDS010000425.1 GCA_029946045.1 Rhodoferax sp. | reverse complement strand
TCAGCCAGCAGTTTGGCCTCGGCCACGCCTGTCTGGACCTGGCCACCTTGCCAACTGAATTTCGCCAGAGCGCGGCCAGCCTGCCCTGGATTGAAGGCCCCAACAGCCCGCTGGTGCTCGACGGTGCGCGCCTGTACCTGCGCCGCAATTGGCAGGCCGAACAAAGCATTCGTGCCTCGATTGCCGCGCGGCTGGCGCAGCCCTGCCCCGCGCCTGCCCATCTGGCCCAGACCCTGTCGCAATTGTTTGATGCAGGCCCGCCAGGTACAGCCCCAGATTGGCAAAAAGTGGCCTGCGCCCTGGCCGCGCGCAAACGCTTCACACTCATCACCGGCGGCCCCGGCACCGGCAAAACCACCACCGTGGTGCGCCTGCTGGCCCTGCTGCAAGCCGACCCGGCGCGCCAGCACACGCCCTTGCGCGTCGCGCTGGCGGCACCCACTGGCAAGGCGGCCGCGCGGCTGGGCGAGTCGATTGCTTTGGCGCTGCAAAAGCTGCCTGAACACCTGCAGCAACACATTCCGACCCAGGCCGTCACCCTGCACAAACTATTGCAAGTGCGCAGCAACCTGGCGCAAGACGCCGTGCCCGAGCTGGCCGTGGACCTGGTGGTGGTAGATGAAGCCTCGATGATCGACCTCGACATGATGGCCCGCCTGCTGGCCGCCGTGCCCTTGAACGCCAGCCTGATCCTGCTGGGCGACAAAGACCAGTTGGCATCGGTCGAAGCCGGCGCCGTGATGGGCCAACTGTGCGCCGGTGCCGACCTGGGCCGTTACAGCACCGACACCCTGGCCTGGCTGGCGCAAACCACCGGGGCCGACCTGAGCACCTGGGCCGGCGATGGTTCGGCCCTGGCGCAGCAGACCGTCATGCTGCGCCTGAGCCACCGCTTTGCCGACGACAGTGGCATCGGCCAATGGGCGCGGGCGGTGAATGCAGGCGATGTGGCCGGCGTCGAAAAACTCTGGCGCCAGGCCCCAAGCTGGCAAGCCGCCACAGCCACCAGCGTAGACCGTCTGCAACCCGGCCAGCCACAAGACGCGCGCCTGACCGCCCTGGTCAAACACGGCTGGAAAACCTGGCTGCAAACCCTGCAGCCCCTGAAAGCGAGCGCGTGCAGCGAGACCCAGGCGTTGGCCACCCTGCAGGAATTTACAAAATTTCAGGTGCTGTGCGCCGTGCGCGACGGCCCCTGGGGCGTCAACAGCCTGAACCAACGCATTGCCAGCAGCCTGGGCCTGCCCCTTGAGGGCTGGTACGCCGGCCGCCCGGTGATGGTGACGCGCAACGACTACAACCTCAAACTGATGAATGGCGACGTCGGCCTGTGCCTGAATCACGCGCGGGGTTTGCGTGTGGCTTTTCCGGACGGGCAAGGTGGCGTGCGCTGGGTCTTGCCCGCCCGGCTGGACGCGGTAGAAACCGTGTTTGCCATGACCGTGCACAAATCACAGGGCTCGGAGTTTGACCATGTAGCCCTGGTGCTACCCGACCGGCCAGTGCCGGTGCTGACGCGTGAGTTGCTTTACACCGGCATGACCCGGGCCAGGGCGCGGCTGACGCTGGTAGTGCCGCAGGCGGGTGTGCTGTTGCACGCGGTGGCAGTCAAGGTGCTACGCAGTGGTGGGCTGACTGAACTGTGAATGGCGTGAAGTCAGCGGGGCTGTCTGCTGCAACATCCGACGTTCAGATTTGACTACCTAACCGTCACAATTGACTTGACATTGGTGATGACTTGGCGAATGTCGAGACCTGGCAGTGGCAGAAAACCGACTTTCGTGGCGCTCCGAAGCAGTCGTATCTATTTAGCACTCAAATTTTTAATCGACATGACTTGGGAAATTCTTGCGACTGGCTCGTCACCAAACTCAGCCGGTGCAGTAACGGTCACATGGACTGTGATTTCACGGCGTTCGCCTGATGCAACAACTTCGTTGCATACCTTGTAAAGCTCTTTGCCCTGTGTACAGGTAAATAGGGCGTAGGTACTGACCCGCTTGTAGTACTCGGACGAGGCGCTCTTCACAAGTGGGATGGTGCGATGGCCCGTTTCATACATGAACTTCATGGGGAACGCACCTGCGACACAGTCACCCCCAGTCGCAAGTGCTCCCAGGAACAGGGAGTTGAAGCCATTCTTGCTGCGGCGTGAAACGTCGATACGGACCACCATACGTTCGGGCGTGTATTCAATCAGTTTGGGCCTCACATACCGCATCATTGGAATAGTGGATAAGCCGAGGCGAAAAAGTACCTTGAGGCGCATTGCCTCGGGCAACAACTTAACGAGTGCAAGCATCTGAACCTCCTGATTTGTCTGGTCGAGTGTATGCATCATTGGATGCGGATATTTTGGAGTTTTTCAAGTCACAAGGAGCTGGCTACCAGTCACGGATCAATGCAGCGCTTCGCATGGAAGTGGAGCGAAACCTAACAGGTCGTCCAAGTCCGGCAACGCGCAAAAGCGCTGCGGCTTGACGTTGAAAATAGCCGCGGCCTTTCGTAGCTCATTGAACGACTGCTTTCCCTGTACCTTCCATCAAACGCATGCTCTGCCCTGCGCCGCGCTCCGGTAAAAAAAACGTATCCAGTCAAAATAAACTTTCTCGGTTGTGAGGTTATATTGCAAATGCCGAACCCGATCACGCACCTGGTCAGATGAGCGGGTTGACTACAACAAGGGGGACCTGGTTTTTCCGTCTTCATTTCGTAGGCTTCGCAAAGCACTAATTTCCAATGGTCAGACATGATTGAACCCACCCTCACCTTCCGCCAAGCAAAACGAGCAGATCTGGAGCGTATCGTTCAACTGCTCGCAGACGATCCGCTCGGTGCCCAACGTGAGTCATTCACGCTTCCGCTTGCAAGCAGCTACGAACGTGCCTTCGAGACGATCGACGCAGACAGCAACAACGAACTGATCGTGGTCGAGCAAGCGGGCACGGTCATTGGTGTCCTACAAATCACTTTCATCCCGTACCTTACACACCAGGGATCTTGGCGCGCCCTCATCGAAGGCGTCCGCGTGGCTGCCGACGCTCGCTCGTCCGGGGTGGGCCGCCGGCTCTTCGTCTGGGCCATCAGCCGTGCGCGTGAGCGTGGCTGCCGCTTGGTCCAACTCACCTCCGACAAGGCGCGTCCGGACGCCATTCGTTTTTATCAGTCACTGGGATTCACCGCTAGCCATGAAGGACTGAAACTCGAGCTCTCACACGGCCCGACCAGCGACACCTAACCCCCTCGCTCCACCGGTCCGTCAATATGAGCCCCCGCGAACACGCTCCGATCCACAACCGCAACATGACCAGTACATGCGATCGAACGTTCGGCCGCGCTGATTACCTCGCAACCTAGGCCAGAGACAAATCGTCCTGACGGACGTCTGGCTCACAACACGTCACGCAGCCGGTGGTACAGCCGTGCTGACGATCGAAGTCGATCTGAAAGTCTTTGATCCGCTGGTCGATCAGGTCAAGCGAGCCCGTTAGGCTGCTGGAAAGAAAGTTGGTTACAGTACCGATATGGCACCAACCATTGTTCGCGACGGTCAGTTTCGTCTCTTAAAGGAGATCCAAGATGCCTGGCACCACCACTTCGGCGGCTGAAGTCACCCACATCTCGAAGCACGGTTTTTGGCTTCTGCTTGCCGACGAAGAACTGCTCGTACCGTTTGACCAGTTCCCCTGGTTTCGAAAGGGCACGATTGAGCAAATATCTGACGTTCAGTGGCCTACCCAGGACCATCTGTATTGGCCGAAGCTGGACATCGATTTATCGGTTCAGTCCATACGCAATCCGGCTGCATTTCCGCTGGTCTCGGGCACAGCAGGCTAGCTAGCTGGTTGGTCCACCAGCGACAAATCATCCTGACGCACGTCTTGCTCACAACACATCACGCAGCCGGTGGTACAGCGTACCCAGCACCAGGCTGGGCATGCGCAGCAGCGGCCCGCCCGGAAAACGGCGGTGCTGCAATTTCGCAAACAAATCGAAGTGCTCAACCTGGCCCGCCACCGCTTGTGCCACCAGTTGCCCAGCCAGCCCGGTGAGGGCCACGCCATGGCCACTGAAACCCTGCAGGTAATACAGGTTGGCGCCCAGGCGGCCGAAGTCGGGCGCACGGTTCATGCTGATATCGACAAAACCGCCCCATAAAAATTCGACCGGCGCGTGGCGCAGTTCAGGAAAGACCTTGGCCATACGCGCGGCCATCAAGGCTTGCAGATTGGCAGGCGTGCGCGTGGTGTAGCTGACGCGCCCGCCAAACAGCATGCGGTGGTCGGCGCTGAAACGGAAGTAATCCAGAATGAAATTGTTGTCGCAGACTGCCGCGTTGCTGGGTATCAGGCGCTGGCACAGTGCGGGGTCGAGCGGCGCCGTACCGATGATGTAGGTGCCCACCGGCATGATGCGCGGCGTAATGTCGGGGGCCACGGCGGCGCCATATTCGGCCAGCATGCAGTTGCCGGCCAGCACGCCCAAAGGCGCGGTAACCGAACCCTGCGCTGTGCTGGCCGTTAATTTCTCGCCGCGCTTGAGCCCGGTGACTGCCGAATACTCATAGATCTGCACACCCAGGCTTTTGGCCGCGCGCGCCAGTCCCAGGCCGTATTTGAGCGGATGCAGGTGGCCCGACTTGCGCTCAAAGGCGCAGGCCTGGTACAGCGGGCTGGCAATGTGGCGCTGCACCTGCGACCCTGAAGCAAATTCGGTCACCAGTCCGTAGTGCGACAGGGCCTGCATCTCTGCGGCCAGCGCGCGCGCCTTGCGGGCCGAATCGGCCACATGCAGGTAGCCGTGCTGGCGGTCGCAGTCGATCTGAAAGTCTTTGATGCGCTGGTCGATCAGGTCGAGCGAGGCCAGCGACAGGTCCCAGGCTTGCCTGGCCTGCGCTGGCCCGAATTGCTGCTCGAAAGGTTCCTGGCCGCTGGCATACCCCACGATGGCCTGGCCGCCGTTGCGCCCCGAAGCCCCGGCACACACCCGGTCGGCTTCGAGCACCACCACCTGGTAGCCGCGCTGCGCCAGCTCAATGGCGGCCGACAAGCCGGCAAAACCGGCCCCGACCACCAGCACGTCGGCACTGATGTCGCCTTGCAAAGGTGGTGCCACGGCGTCGCGCGTGACGCTGGCTTCGTAGTAACTGTGTTGGTTAAGTTGGGTGTCGGAGTCGAGTAGCATGCCGTGGGGCTTTCAGGCAAGTTTGGCAATCTGGCCGCACAAATACGTCCAGACACAAGTGGCGGCGGCGTTGCTGGTGAGTTCGGCATGGTCATAGGCGGGCGCCACTTCGACACAGTCCATGCCCACCATGTTGAGCGGCGCCAATTCTTCCAGCAGGGTCAGCAGCTGCGAACTGCTCAGGCCACCGGGCTCGGGTGTGCCGGTGCCAGGCGCAAAGGCGGGGTCAAGGCTGTCGATGTCAAGGGTCAGGTAACAGGGGCGGTTACCCAGGCGCGCCAAAATTTGCGCAAGCACCGGCTGCAGGGCCGCACCATCCAGACCGCGCAACTGGCGCCCGGTAAAAATCAGGCCACCCTGGTCCTGCACGTAGTTGCGTGCCGCAGGCTCACCGCTGGAGCGCAGGCCGATTTGTACCGTGTGCTGCGGGCTGACCAGGCCTTCCTGAATGGCTTCATAGGTCCAGGTGCCGTGGCCCGAGGGCTCGCCAAAGTGGTCGACCCAGGTGTCGCAATGGGCGTCAAAGTGGACCAGCGCCAGCGCACCATATTTTTGATGGGCCGCCCGCAACAGCGGCAAAGTGATGGAATGGTCGCCGCCCAGAAAAACACAGTGATGGCGCGCTATGAGTGCACTGGCCTGGGCCTGGATGCGTTCGCGCACCTCAGCCAGCGGCGACGCGTTGGGCAGGCGCATGTCATGGCCGTCACCCAGGTGCCCGAGCGGGGTGACCTCAAAATGCGGGTGCAAGCCGTCACACAGCATCAGGCTGGCGCTGCGAATGGCCTGCGGACCAAAGCGCGCGCCAGGCCGGTTGGTCACCGCGCCGTCAAAGGGCACACCGACCACGGCAAAGGGCTGCTGCGCCAGTTCGGGCGCAGCCAGAAAACGGTTGCTGTTGTTGGCGTAGGCAAATTCACCGATTGGCATGTTCACATCCTTGAAATTGAGGCGCTTGGGTGACAGACCGTAGCAAACCAAGTTTCACTACTTGGGCGCCGGTTGACGGTACCAATTCCGGCAACACAGGTCAATCCACTGACACGCAAAAAAGTCTGGCACCACCAGAATCGGGCATGATTCGCACCTCAAAGAAAGGGCGCACATGAAAAATGTCAATTTTGATTTCAGCCAATTCACCGCCTTGGTGACCGGTGGCGCCAGTGGCATGGGTGCCCAGGTGGCCGGCCTGTTTGCCCGCGCTGGGGCCGACGTGCTGATCGTCGATGCCAACACCGAACTGGCCGAACAGACAGCGCTGGCCATCGGCGCAACGGCCCTGGCGGGCGACGTGAGCCAGGCAGATTTTTGCAACCAGGCGGTGGCCACTGCCGTCCAGCGCACCGGTCGCCTGAATGCGGTGGTCAACGCCGCCGGCATCATCGCGCGCAAGACCGGTGTCGACACCACCGACGAAGAATGGCAGCGCGCCATGGACGTCAACGCGGGTGGCGTGTTTTACATGAGTCGCGCGGCGGCACGCCACATGCGAGGCCAGGGTGGCGGCGCCATTGTCAACTTCGGTAGCATATGGGGCGAGCTGGGCGGTCCCGGCGCATTGGCCTATGCCAGCAGCAAGGGTGCGGTGCACCAGATCACGCGGACCTTTGCCTTGGAGTTGGCGCGCGATGGCGTGCGCTTGAACTGTGTTTGCCCCGGCGAGGTCGATACACCCATGTTGCGTTCTGCCGGACGCGCCACGCCACTTACCGACCTGCAGGCCCAAGAGATGGGACAGCGCGTGGTGCCGATGGGGCGTCTTGCGCAGCCAGAAGAAATTGCCCGGGTGGCGCTGTTTTTGTGCAGCGATGCTGCCAGCTACATGACCGGCGCCATGGTCTATGTTGACGGGGGCTACAGCAGCCAGTAACACCGAGTAAACGCACCATGCAATACCGCGCTTTTGGCCGCACCGGCCTCAAAATTTCATCGCTCGTTTTGGGCACCGACAACCTGGTCAACCCGACGCCCGAGTTAGAGAGCCTGGCCATTCTGGATGCCGCGCTGGATGCCGGGATCAATCTGGTCGACACCAGCAACAGCTACGCCGCCGGTCAGGCAGAAGCCTTGATCGGCAAGTGGCTGGGCACCCGCCCCCGACGTGATGACGTGTTCATCGCAACCAAGGTGTTTTACCCCACCGGCCCGGGTGTCAACGACCGGGGCCTCACGCGCCACCACATCCTGCGGGCCTGCGAGGACTCGCTGCGCCGCCTGAACACCGATTACATCGACCTGTACCAAACCCACCGGCCCGACCCCGACACCCCGCTGGACGAGACCCTGCACGCGCTTGATACGCTGGTGACGCAGGGCAAGGTGCGCTACATTGGCACCAGCACCACGCCTGCCTGGCAAGTGGTGGAAGGCTTGTTTACCAGCGAGCGACATGGCTTGACCCGCTTTGCCTGTGAACAATCGCCCTACAACCTGCTGGACCGGCGCATTGAGAACGAGCTGGTGCCGGCTTGCCAGAAACACGGGGTGGCCTTGCTCACCTGGTCGCCCATGGCCATGGGTATGTTGGCCGGGCGTTATGCGCTGGCAGACACACCGCCCGCCGACAGCCGCGCCATGTTGCGCGGTGGCATTTACGCCGAGCGGGTGACCCGCCGCGGTGTCGAGGTCGGCCTGCAATTCGTCGCACTGGCGCGTGCGGCGGGTTTTGATGCGGCCCAGCTCGCCTACCTTTGGGTGAAAGACCAGCCCGGTGTCACGGCGCCCATCATCGGACCGCGCACCCTGGCCCAACTGCTGCACGCCTTGCCGGTGGCAGACATGCAGTTGCCAGAAGAACTGCGTGCAGCCTGCGACGACCTGGTGGCGCCCGGCAGTGTGGTGGCCAGCTTTTTCAATACGGCAGCCTGGATGAAGTGGAAGTTCGCCTGAGGCTGGTGCACGATGGCTGTGGACATGTTGACTGGCTTGCCCTGAAAGCGTGCAACCAGCGGGTGCCATGGTGCACCGGGCCCCAAAAACAGGCATATACGCAGCGTCAAACTACGCCAGCCAGGCAATTGATTGGCATGTCTTTTGCGTATATTTGAAATATATTTAATGACTAGTGGTTAACACCAATATTCTTTTTTTCGGGCTCTAAATATATTTGCAACATATTTTTAGCCAACCCTTACACATCGTCCCACTTCAGGAGCCCCGCATGAACAATCCCCGCTGGCAAGGCATTTTCCCAGCCATCACCACCAAGTTTCACGCCGATGAAAGTATCGACGTCGAAGGCACGGCGCGCCACATCGATTTCCAGATCCGCAACGGCATCCACGGCCTGGTCACCTGTGGCTCGCTTGGCGAGGCCAGCACGCTCTCGCTCGAGGAAAAGCTGCAGGTTGCCAAAATCGCACTCGACGCCAGCGCGGGACGCGTGCCCGTGCTCGCCAACGTCTCGGAAACCAGCACCCGCGAGGCACTGCGCTATATCGCGGGCGCCAATATGCTCGGCGTGGCTGGCTTCATGGTCATGCCTTCGGTCATTTATGTGGCCGACGCGCGTGAAGCGATGCAGAACGTGCGCACCATGGCCAACGCCGCCCAAAAGCCCGTCATGATCTACAACAACCCGGTGGCTTACCGGGTTGACCTCAAGCCGGCCCACATGCTCGAGCTCGCCGATTGCGAGTGGTTGGTCGCCATCAAGGAAAGCAGCGACGACATTCGCCGCATCACCGACCTGCGCAATACCGTGGGCGAGCGCTACCAGCTGTTCCTGGGCGTGGATGACCTGGCCTATGAAGGTCTGGCGCTGGGCTGCGATGGCCTGCTGGCCGGCGTGGGCTGCACCTTTCCGCGTGAAACAGTGGCACTGTATGACCTGATGAAGGCCGGCAAGTTTGCCGAGGCGCTCAAGCTGTACCAGTGGATGACACCCATGCTGCACCTGGATGTGTCCACCAAGCTGGTGCAAAACCTCAAGCTCATTGATGTCGTGGCCGGTGTCAGCACCGAGCACATGCGCCGCCCCCGGTTGCCGCTGATCGGCGCTGAACGTGAATATATCGAGACTGTCGTCAAGAAGGCCCTGGCAACACGGCCTGTTCAATACCAGTCTGTACCCTGAGCATCGCGCGATCTACACACAAGATCGCGCCTTCGCGCGCCCCTGGTCCCTTCCGTGTTCCACAACTTTAAGGTGTTTATGATGAAAATGAAAAAACTTGCCCTGGCAGCCGCCTGCACCCTTGGCTTTTTCGCCACGCAGGCATCCGCCGACAAACTCGACAGCATCATCGAATCAGGCAAGCTGCGATGTGCCGTCGTGCTCGACTTCCCGCCCATGGGTTCGCGTGACGCGAGCAACAACCCGATTGGTTTCGACGTTGACTATTGCAGCGACCTGGCCAAGGTGCTGGGGGTCAAACCCGAGGTGGTCGAAACACCGTTTGCCGACCGCATTCCGGCCCTGATTTCCAACCGGGTCGACGTGGTGGTTGGCTCCACCTCCGACACCCTGGAGCGCGCCAAGACCGTGGGCATGTCAATTCCCTATTTCGCCTTCACCATGGTGGTTCTGACGCGTGATGACAAGAAAGTCAACAGTTACAAAGACCTGAAAGGTCGTCCGGTTGGCAACACGGTCAGCACCTACGAAGCCATTGCTTTAGAGAAAGACGTCAAGGAATGGAAAGACCCCAAGGGCACTTTCCGCGCCTACCAAACTCAGGCTGACACCATTCTTGCCGTCAGCCAGGGCCACATCGACGCCACCGTGGTCACGTCTACCGTGGCCTTTGCATCGATCAAGTCGGGCAAATACAAAGGCCTGAAAGTGGCGGGTAATGCGCCCTACACCATCGACTACGTTTCCCTGGTCGCCAAGCGCAGTGAATATGGCCTGATCCACTACCTGAATCTGTTTGTCAATCAGCAGGTGCGCAACGGTCGTTACTCAGAGTTGTACGAAAAATGGGTGGGCGGCAAGGCCCCCGACCTGATGGTGCCGGGCGTCTATTACTGATCTGGCTTCGACCATTTTTCACAGCAAGCCTTGCGCCTTGAACACCCGGGACCCCGCATGAGCAGCCAGACCATGACCGCTTGTCAGCTCACGGGTGGATCGGCGCAAGGGCGCTTGCTTTACAGCGACACCCCGCTGAGCTTCTGGGGCGGTGTCCATCCGCAGACCGGCGAGGTGATTGATCGCCATCATCCCTTGAGCGGACAAGTCATTGCCGGCCAGGTGCTGGCGATTCCGAGTGGCCGCGGCTCGTGCACCGGCAGCAGCGTGCTGATGGAGATCATCCTCAACGGTCACGGACCTGCCGCGCTGGTGCTGGAGCAGCCCGATGAAATCCTGGTGTTGGGCGCCATCGTGGCCGAGTTGGTGTTTGGCCAGCAACTGCCGGTGGTCAGTCTGGGCACCAAAGGCTTTGAGCAACTGCGCGGTGCGCAGTGGGTCAAGCTGCAAGCCAACGGGCAATTAACTGCCTCAAGCGACGCCGCAGCCGCAACCGAATGGGTGGCAGCAGCGCCCGCAACGGCAACGGCATCAGCCGAAGCCACGCACGGAATTCACTTGACCCCCTCTGACCAGGCGATGCTGGATGGCAAGGAAGGCAAGGCACGACAGGTGGCCATGCAAATCGTCTTGCGCATGGCCCGCTTGCAGGGCGCACCAGAATTAATCAACGTGGTGCAGGCGCATATTGACGGCTGCATCTATACCGGATCGGCCAGTCTGCGCTTTGCCTGCCAGTTGCGCGACTGGGGCGGCAAGGTCAAGATTCCCACCACACTCAATTCGATCTCGGTGGACCAGCGGCGCTGGCGCGCTCTGGGCATCGACCCGGCGTTTGGCGAACCCGCCAGCGCCTTGGCGCAAGCCTATGTCGACATGGGCGCCCAGCCCAGTTTTACCTGCGCACCCTATTTGCTCGACAGCGCCCCAAAGGCTGGCGAGGAAATCGTTTGGGCCGAGTCCAACGCCGTGGTCTATGCCAACAGCGTGCTGGGCGCGCACACCGCCAAGTACGCCGATTTTCTGGACATTTGTATTGCCTTGATCGGGCGTGCGCCCAAGGCCGGTTGCCACTTGGTAGAAAACCGGCGCGCCACCCTGCAGGTGCATCTGCCTGTGCTGCCTGCGGCGCCAGACGATGCCTTTTACCCGCTGCTGGGTTATCTGGTTGGCCTCTTGGCCGGTGTCCGTATCCCAGTCATTTGCGGCTTGGAGTCTGCCCGGCCCAGCCTCGATGACCTCAAGGCCTTTGGTGCGGCGTTTGCCACCACCAGTGCCGCCCCCATGTTTCATATTGTCAATGTCACGCCGGAAGCCCCCAGCGCGCAGGCGGCCCTGGCTGGCCTGCCGCCCGAGCTTGAGCACCGCCTGACGCAAGACGAACTTAAAAAAGCCTGGCGCGAGCTTGACAGTGCCACGGACCAGCAGGTTGGTCTGGTGGCACTGGGCAATCCGCATTTTTCCGAGACCGAATGCCATGCGCTGGCCCAGCTGCTGAAAGGTCGCCAGCGCCATCCGGCCACGGCCATCGTGCTGACCCTCGGGCGGGCTGTCAGTGCACAGGCCGAGCGCCATGGCGACCTGGCAGTGCTCAACGCCTTTGGCGTGAATGTGATCACCGACACCTGCTGGTGCATGCTGGAGGAACCCGTGGTGCCGCCAACGGCCCGGGTCATCATGACCAACTCGGGTAAATATGCACATTACGCCCCTGGCCTAACCGGGCGCCAGGTGCACTTTGGCGCACTGGCTGACTGCGCCGAGACCGCTTGTACCGGTCTGGCAAGCGGCCGGCTTCCCGCCTGGCTGGTATCCGACCCGGCCCACGCCTGACCAAGGAGCCTATGCCCCATGTTTGACTTTGACTACACCTTTCGCTGGAACACGGCGCTCAAGGCCCTGCCCGACATGCTGGCCGGCAGCTGGGTGACCGTTGAGACAGCAGTTTTGTCGATGATTTTCGGCGTCGTGATTGCGCTGGCTCTCACCGCCATGCGCACTGCGCGCAACCTGCTGATGCGCGGTTTCTCTGACGCCTGGGTCTCGGTGGCACGCAACACGCCGGCGCTGTTTCAAATCTATATTTTGTATTTCGGCCTGGGCGCGTTTGGCTTGCACGTCAGTTCCTGGTTTGCGCTGGTGGCGGGCATCACTTTCAACAACGCCGGCTACCTGGCTGAAAATTTCCGCGGTGGTCTCAAGGCGGTTCCTGAAACCCAAATCAAGGCAGCCCGTTCACTGGGCATGAGCGCCTTCCAGACCTACCGCCTGATCGTGGTGCCGCAGTTGTTGCGCATCGTGTTCTACCCCATGACCAACCAGATGGTGTGGGCCGTGCTGATGACATCCCTGGGCATTGTGGTCGGGCTCAACAACGACCTGACCGGCGTCACCCAGGGTTACAACGTGCTGACCTTCCGTACCTTCGAGTACTTTGCGATTGCAGCGGTGATTTACTACATCATCGCCAAAGTCATCATCCTGGCAGCGCGGCTCATGGCCTGGCGTCTGTTCCGGTATTGAAGGGCCGCCATGTTTGATTCAAGTTTTGCCATCACCGACTTGCAGTTCATGCTAGAGGGTGCCTGGGTCACGCTCAAACTCACCTTGTGGTCCATGCTGATCGGCACGCTGGCGGGCCTGGTATTTGGCCTGTTGCGCGCTGTGCTGCCGCGCGCGACGGCACCGCTGTCATGGCTGCTTGATGTGTTTCGCAGTGTGCCGCTGCTGATCCAGTTTGTGCTCTTCAATTCGTTCAACAGCATCGGCGGTATGAACTGGAGCGCCTTTGCCGTGGGCTGTGTCGTGCTGGGTATTTACAGCGCATCGTATTGCACCGAAATCATCCGCGGCGGCGTGCTGGCCGTGCCCGCCACCGTGATCCGCGCAGCGCGTTCGCTTGGCCTGACTTTTTTCCAGACCCTGCGCCATATCGTGCTGCCGATGGCGGCACGGGTGTCGTTTCCGAGCTGGATCAATCTGGTGCTGGGCGTCATCAAAGACACCTCGCTGGTGCTTTGGATTGGCATCATCGAATTGCTGCGGGCCTCGCAAACCATCGTCACCCGCATCCAGGAACCGATCCTGGTGCTGTGTATTGCCGGATTGATTTATTACGTGATGAGCTGGGGCGTGGCGCGCATCGGTACCATGGTCGAAAAAAGGTGGCAAGAAAATGATTGAAATTGACAATGTGCACAAGTCCTTCGGCAAGCTCGAAGTCATCAAAGGCGTCAGCATGACGGTCAAGAAGGGCGAGGTGATTTCGATCATTGGCGGCTCCGGGTCAGGCAAATCCACGCTGCTGATGTGTATCAACGGCCTGGAGCCGATCCAGCAAGGGGTGATCAAGGTGGACGGCATCCCGGTGCACGCCAAGGGCACCGACCTGAACAAACTGCGCCAGCGTATCGGCATCGTGTTCCAGCAGTGGAACGCCTTCCCGCACCTGACCGTCATGGAAAACGTGATGCTGGCCCCGCGCAAGGTGCTGGGCAAAAGCAAGGCCGAAGCCGAAGCCATCGCCGAGCGCCAACTGGGCCACGTCGGCCTGAGCGAAAAGCTCAAGGTCTTTCCGGGCAAGTTGTCGGGCGGCCAGTTGCAGCGCATGGCCATTGCACGCGCCCTGGCCATGTCGCCGGACTACATGCTGTTTGACGAGGTCACCTCGGCCCTCGACCCGCAACTGGTGGGCGAGGTGCTCGACACCATGCGCATGCTGTCAGACGAAGGCATGACCATGATCCTGGTGACCCACGAAATCCGCTTTGCGCGCGATGTCTCGGACCGGGTGGCGTTTTTCCGCAATGGCGTGATTCACGAAATCGGCACGCCCGAGCAAGTCATCGACCATCCGCAATTGCCCGAGACCATCGAGTTCCTGAAATCAACACACTGAATGGGTA
>JAQSDS010000424.1 GCA_029946045.1 Rhodoferax sp. | reverse complement strand
CACATTCGTTGGACACGGTAAAGCGCGTGGCCACCTGCACCGCCGCCGAGCCGGTTTCAAGAAACGACACGGCATCGCTGCCGGTAAAAATACCACCAGCAGCAATGACCGGAATGTTGAGCTGCTCGTCTTTAACGTACTTGATGACCTCGGCAATGATGGTCGCCAGGTCGTATTGCGCCCAGTCCAGGCCAAAGCCCAAGTGACCGCCGGCCAACGGGCCTTCGACGATCACGTAGTCGGGCAAGCGGTTCAGACGGGCGTTTTTACGCAGGAACAACTGCAGGGCACGCACGCTGGAAACAATGATGCCCAGCTTGGCATCGCGAAAACGCGGGTGCTCGGCAATCAGGCCAAACGAGCCCAGATGCAGACCCGCGCTCATGGTGATACCGTCAATGCCGGCATCCAGCGCCGAAGCCATGCGCACCTGCAGCGTCTCGCGCGGGCCGTTCATGGTGAGCTTTTCCATGCAGTTAACAAAAATCAGGCCATCGCCCTTTTTTGCGTCCATGGTGGCACCCACATGGCGCCGCGTGGCGTCCGCCAGCACATCCAGGTCGAACTTGACGCCGGACTTGTCAGCGTTGTTGATGTTGTACTTGTACTGCTTGGTCTTGTCTTTGACAAAACTGGTGTCAAAGCGCCGGTCCGAGACATCGTTGACCATGGCATCTGAAATATGCCCAATGCCACCGAGGCGGGCCGTTTCCAGCGCCAGTTCGGCGGTTGAAATGTCCACCCCCATACCGCCGACCATGATCGGCACATACTCTTTTTTACCGAACTTCAGACGAAAATCATCAACACGTTTCATGAAAATCCTTGAGCGAATCAACCGCTTCTAGAGGCTCCGTCAGACCCATGCAAGCGCATGCCCAACGGCAAAAAATGGCAAGATGAAATGATCTTGCGATCCGGTAATTCTAACCACCCCACCCTGTGACAAGCGGCAGGCTCGTATACCCATACTGCCCACAGATGGATTACCGCGACCGCAAGCTGTGACCGCAACGCAAAAATATGCCGCACATTGTTCCGGCATGTACAAAGGCGACTGAATTGGCCCGGCAAGCACCACAAAATGTTAGTGAGTCTTAATGTGGTTTTATCAACAGGGGGTATCGAAATGCAAAAATTTTCAACAACGTCTGGCGTCAAGCTGGCTAAATTTGCTTTGGGTCTGACGCTGGCTGCCGTGCTGGCTGCTTGTGGCGGTGGTGGCGACTCACCCGCCGTGGTCAAAGTGGCTACTGTGGACAAAACCGCAGCCATCAGCGCCACCGACACCGTCACGTCCACCGCCATTGTTACCGCAGTGTTAGACAAAACGTTCACCTTCCCTGCGGTTTCCGCGCTCGGCACCACTGCAGCCACCACGCTGGTCCTGAGCGGCTCGGGTGCAGCCCCCACTTTCTCCATCGGTTCCGAAGGTAAAACAGCCACTGGCACCATGGGCTTTGGCTCTTGCATTTTCACCATCACGGCGTCTGCCTTTGTTACACCGCATCCACTGGCTGTTGGCCAAGTTGTCACGGTTTCCCCTTGCGCACTCGACGTAAAAACCAGTGGTGACACTGCCACTGGCACCGCCACAGACACACCTACCGTATTCCTTCTTGGCACCACAGCATCTGCCGAAGTCGTGCTTCCGGTGTCTGTCTCCCCAACCGGCACGGTCACCGTGGCTGGCCAGGTTGTCGGCACGGTCAGCACCACCACCACCACTGGCGGCGGCAACTAAACCCCTGCTGAGGCGCCCCGCGCACCCATAAAACCCGCTGAAGCCAGCGGGTTTTTTTTGTCAACTCATTCTGATTTCGCATGAACAAACTGCCCGCCCTGATGTCTGTTGCCAGCCTGTTGCTGTGGCCCACCTGGCCCGCCCAGGCTCAGGGGCTGGGTGTGGCCAGCCTGGGCGCGGTGGGTGGGCTCAACATTCCGTCGGCCTACGTGTTGGGCAGTGGCGACGCGGTGGTCAGCATCGGCAACGAAGACCCCAACCTCGGCACCGCCTACAACCACCATCGCAACTACCTGGCGGGCTTTGGTCTGGGCGGTGGGGTAGAGCTGTTTGGTCGCCTTAATCACAACCAGAACCTGCCCAACCCGCGCCCCGACTCGGCGGAACTGATCGGCGGCGACCTGTCTGCCAGCCTCAAGTGGCAGCTGCCTATTGAGGCCCGTGGCCTGCCCAAGCTGGCGCTGGGCCTGACCGACTACGGCGGTGAAGCGGCGGTGTACTTCCGCTCCATCTATGCGGTGGCCAGCGACGAGCTGGGCCCGCTGCGCTGGTCCTTAGGCTATGCGCGCGGCCAGCAATCTGTGGTGGCCAAGGCCGGGCGCGTGCTCGACGGCGTGTTTGGCGGCGCCGAACTGCGCCTGTGGGACACCCGCGCCACGCTGCTAGCTGAAACTGACGGCACCCGCCGCCACGTCGGCCTGCGTTACTACAGCCCGGTCATGCCCTGGCTGGGCGATGCACAAGTGGTAGGCACCGTGCAGCGCGCCTTTGGCAGCGTCATCGCGCAGTCCAACACCAACAGTGTCAACCTGGCGCTGGTGGTGCCACTGCAAACCGACGACGCCACCCGCACACAACGCAGCCGCAGCGCAGCCAAGGCACAGCCGCCACTGCCCGCGCTCACAGTCGCGTCCACAACCCCCAGCGCCGAGCGCCTGGCCACGCTTTACAGCATCCTGCGCAGCGCCGGGCTTGACCGCGTGCGCGTGGGCACCATCAACGACGACCTGGTGGTTGAATATGAAAACCAGCGCTACCTGCACAACGAGCTAGATGCCCTGGGCATCGTGCTGGGCCTGGCCGCCGAGCACGCGCCTGTCAGCAGCCGGCGCCTGCATGTGATTGCACGCAAGGCCGGCCTGGTGGTGTCCGAAACATCGGTCAGCGTGCCCAGCTACCGCGCCTGGCTGCGCGATGGGGCCGAGTCGTCTGCCGTGCAAGCCACACTGGGCTTTGGCCGCCTGCCCGGCTACGACGCCAGCACCGTGACGTGGGCGCACGGCAACGCCCAAGCCACCAGCCGCGTGCGTGTGGCCCTGAGCCCGCTGCTCAACTACACCGTGGGCACCGAAATTGGCCTGTTCAACCATTCGCTGGCGGTGCAGGCCCGCACCAGCGTACCGCTGTGGACCGGCGCAGAGGCCTATGCCGACGTGGTGCAACGCATCGACAACAGCATCAACATGGACCCCGGCCGCGCCTACGCCAACCTACGCCACCGCAACGGCCTGCAAACCCTGGCGCTGCAACAATCGTTCTGGCTGGGGCAACAAGCATTGGCTAGCGTGGGCGCGGGTCTGTACCAGTACAACACAGCAGGGCTGGAAGCCGAAGCCACCGTATTTGTGCCCGGCCGCGTTGAAGACAGCGTGCACCTGCGTGCCCGCGCCGTGCGTGCCACCGACAGCTCCGAGCTGCCCGGCACCTACAACGCCAGTTCGGCCAGCTACCGCTGGCGCATGGCCACTACCACCTGGCTGGAAGGCGGCGTGAACAGCTACACCGACGGCAGCACCGGCCCTGCCCTGGCCCTGACGCGCTGGTTTGGCGACGTGTCGCTGCAAATGTTTGCCCGCAAGGGCGGTGGCAACAGCTTTATCGGCCTGGAGCTGAGCCTGCCGCTCACCCCGTGCCAAGGCATGGGCGCCAGCGCCATCACGCTCAGCGGCAACCCGCGTTATGCCCTGCCCATTCGCTCGCTGTTGACCTCAGCCACCGACAAAGCCAACTCCCAGCGCCCCAACGCCGTGCGCCCGGTCGACCTGAGCTACAAGTCTGAGCTAGAGCTAATGAACGCGGGCCGTATGACACCAGACTACCTCAGCACCCAACTGCCGCGCCTGCGCGAGTCCTTCTATCTGTATGGCCGTGGCTTGATGCCCTGAGCACAGGCTTTTGTGAGCTGCGTTTGTTGGGCTGCCTTTTGTGAGCTGCCTTTTGTGAGCTGCCTTTTGTGAGCTGCCTTTTGTGGGAGCGGCGCCCTCGCCGCGAATGCCTTCAACGGCCATCGGCCCGAGGGCGGGCCTCCCACAAAACAACCAAACCCATGCCCACCACAGCCCCGGCCAGGTCAATACCCACATCCACCCAGCGCGGATGCCGGTCGATGGCAAAAAACTGCAAGCCCTCAGACAGCAGCGCCAGGCCCAGCGCTGCCAGCAGCACCCGGTGCCAGGGCCAGGCCATGGGCCAGGCAAAAGTCACAGCGGCCATACCCGCAAAAATCACAAAATGCGCCCACGACGAAAGGCCCCAAGGGGAATGCAGGCTGGCCTCAAGCTCAGCGCGCAAAGCACCCGGCATTTGTGTGCCAATCAGAAGCAGCAGCACTTGCAATAACAGCAAGCCTTGAGCAAGGCGATGATTTTTCATTGATTGATTTTATTGGTGGTGGATTGCCGCGCTGGTGACATTCGCGGCTGCCGCCGCTCCTACGAATTCACGGATGATGGCCGCGCTGGGGGCATTCGCGGCTGCCGCCGCTCCTACGAATTCACGGATGATGGCCGCGCTGGGGGCTTTCGCGGCTGCCGCCGCTCCTACGAATTCACGCATGAGGGCCCCCGTGGGAGCGGCGGCAGCCGCGAATGCCCCAGGACATCCTTCGGCCCGAAGGCGGGCCTCCCACAGAGGCAGAGGCTCGCAATGATGGGAAACCGGTGATCAAATCATCATGGCAGCAGGCTAAATTTGGGAGTCTCTGATCCTCAACAATGCGGCATGCAGCATCGGCAAGTCCGCTGCAACAACCTGCCAAACCATGTCAAGATCAACACCAAGGTAATCATGAACAATGATGTTGCGAAACCCGGAAATGGCGCGCCATGGCACATCTGATGCGATACCTTTTGTAGGCTCGCTCAATTGCTGGCTGGCTTCTGCCATTGTTTGCAGGTTACGAATGACGGCATCCTGGATTAAGCAGCTTTGCCTGAAACTGGACTCGCCGCCCTCACAGTACCTATTTACCCGGGAAATGCATTCAAGCATGTGAGCGATGTACACCAGATCGGCTTCAAGACTGGGCTTCATGGCAGAAATTAGACAGGCAAAGATTCGCGCAAAACCCGATCCCGCATCAGTGGGTGCAATGAATTGAGAGTCACGACATCGACCCTGCGGCCCAGCAAATCTTGCGCATCCATGAGTAAGGCACCCAGCGAAAATCCCGACAAAGGACCCGACGCCTCAACCAGTAAATCCACATCGCTGGTTTGACTTGCATCATCTCGCGCCATTGAGCCGAAAACCCGAATTGAACGCACACCATAGCGGCGTGCGAGCGAACGCAACTCCGTGCGATGAGATTCAATCAGTGGGTGCACAGGCGTTCTCCTTCTAGCGGCGATTCGGTTTAATTTCGGACTCGTTAGATGATAGTTGCAACGCAACCGTCTGTCTGCCCAGTTTAGTCACATACCGAAAAATAGCAGAAACGTGTCGCAATGATGGGAACTGGGGCGCTGGATTGCCGCGCTGGGAGCATTCGCGGCTGCCGCCGCTCCTACGAAAATCCAACCTGGACAATCTCATGGCCCGCGCTGGGGACATTCGCGGCTGCCGCCGCTCCTACGAATTCACGGATGATGGCCGTGCGTGGTGCGAATTCACGGATGATGCCCGCGCGTGGTGCGCATTCGCGAATGATGGCCCCCCGTAGGAGCGGCGGAAGCCGCGAATGCCCCAGGACATCCTTCGGCCCGAGGGCGGACCTCCCACAAAGGCAGAGGCTCGCAATCACAACCGAATCGTCATTGCGAGGAGCCGCAGGCGACGTGGCAATCCATGCCTTCCCTACCGTGGCGCCGCCACCAACCCCTGCAAATCCGCCTCAAACTTAGCCAACACAGCCTCCCGGTCAAGGTGATCTTCGGCGTATTTGCGGCCTGCGGCGCCCAGGGCGGCGCGCCACTGGGGCTTGCTGGCCAGGGCCAGCACTGCTTCGGCAAAAGCCTGCGGGTCTTCGGGCGGCACCAGCAGGCCCTGCACCACCTGCGCCAGTTCACTACCGGCCACGGCAGTGGCCACCACCGGGCGGCCGCTGGCCATCATGCCGGTCAGCTTGCTGGGCATGACCAGGTCGGCGGCGTCGGCGCGCTGGGGCAACAGGTGAATGTCGGCCATGGCCAGCAGGTCGTTTAACAGCTCCATGGGCTGCAGTTCCATAAAGTGCACATTCGGCAAACCCGCGCAGCGCTGCACCAGGTCAGCGCGGCCCGCGCCGTTGCCACAGAACACGAAAACTATTTCTGGGTGCGCGGCGCTGGCCTGCGGCTGGCACAGTCTGGCCACATCGGCCAACACCTCCAGCCCCTGCTTGCCGCCCATGTTGCCGCTGTACAGGGCCACCACGGATTCGGGTTCGATGCCTAAAAGAGCGCGGAAATGATTCAGCTTCCCCTGGATTGCCACGTCGTTTAGCTCGCAATGACGGCTATTTGTTTCGTCATTGCGAGCGAAGCGCGGCAATCCAGGGGCCTCCGGCGTAATCGCCGCAATATCCACCCAATTAGGGAACAGCACCGTGCGCTCAGGCGCTACACCCTTGGCCTGCAAACGCTCCAGCATCCGGCCAGAAATTGTGCTCACCACATCAAAGTGGCGCACCAGCCAGCGCTCGGCAGCCAGCACCATGCGCTTGATGCGCTCGCCCTTCAGCAGCCCCAGGTCAAACGCCGCATCCACCTCAAAGTCTTGCACATGCAGCCAGGCCTTGGCACCACTGAGCCGGGCCACGGCTGCAGCGGTGGGCGCACAAAACAGCGGCGGCTCCACCACCCAAACCACATCGGGCCGCCAGAAGATTTGGCGCAACATCACCGGCAGGCTGCTCAGCGCAAAGCTGGCCAGGTGCAGCAGCCGCTTGGCCCCACCGGGCCGCGACGGCACCCACAAAGGGCAGCGGTAAACCACCAAACTGCCGTCAGCGCCGTGGCAATCCATGACTTCTGTACCCCACCCATTTCTGAACCCAGCCCCCACCTGCCACGCCGGGTAATACGGCGGTGCTGTCACCACCCGCACCTCGTGCCCGCGCGCCGCCAGCCAAGTGGCCATTTCGCCCGTGTACTTGCCGATGCCGGTCAGCTCGGGTGTGAAATTAATGCCGTAGAGAAGAATTTTCATAAATGGGAGACGATTGCAAGTGCGTATGCGCCGGTAACGTCATTGCGAGCCTTGTGGGAGCGGCGCCCTCGCCGCGAATGCCCCAGGACATCCTTCGGCCCGAGGGCGGGCCTCCCACAAAAGCCACACCCCATGGGTTGCCACGCTGGGGGCATTCGCGGCTGCCGCCGCTCCTACAAAAATTCACGCTAAATGTGGCAAATAGTCTGACACCAGGGCGCTCACAATGGTCGCCTGGAGTGCGTCCTTGCCGCGCTTGTTCGCATCACGGTCTACCTGCTGCGACAGTGCCAATTTGATCCGCGCAAAATCCAGCGGATGAACGGTACGCATCAACGCCATGTCGCCCGAGGTCGCCACCACCACTTGATCAAAGCGTCGCGCAGCCGCAAGCTTGTCGCCCATGGACACTTGCACGGCCCAAAAATCGTCTTCAGCCGCGCTCATGCGCATAGGATGGGGATCAACCTGGCCCGCCATTCGGCGGATGATGTCCACCTCAAAACCATCGTTGTTTCTGGCGGTGTAACGCTGATCTTCAACCACCTCAAAGCTGGGGTCAACCTTACGCAGCAAGCCAATCAACGAACTGTCGAGCTTTTCCATGGCCGTAAAAAAGGCCAGCCGCTTGCGTGTGTCAAACAGCATATCGACATCACGGGTTGCCATGGCCTGCTCGGCAATCCGCACGCCGGCGGCGGTCTCAAACGCGTAAAGGGCGTGTGTGCCCACCACCAAAAAATGGGCTGCCACGCCAGCCTTTTCCAGCACATTCAAAACATTCACCACAATATTGGGCACCCGGCCCACCCGAAGCGCCCGATTAAGCCGTTGCTGGGTGGCAAGCTGAGCCTTTAGCGCCCTCACCCGTGCTTCAACGCTCGTCTTGCGCAGCATGAAACTGTCAAACAACTTTTGCGTTGACTCAGAATGCGCACCCAGCGACTTCTGGCCACCCGATGCAGAACTGCGGATCAAGGTGCGCGTGCCCTTCAGCTCGCGCCAAAACATCGAACCACGCACTTCGGCGGCAGCTTTTCTGGCTTGAGCCAAGGCCAAGAAAACCGTTTCAGCATCAATATACTGACGCTTCTGGCTCTCGGAAAGCTCAAACAAGGCGTTGGTTGTGGACATATCTGGCATGGTTCAATACAAAAAACGAATATTGCAATTTACATTGAACCTAGTTTTAAATCAATGATTTAAAAAATATTTTGTCAGCAGAAACCCCGTCATTGCGAGGAACGTAGAACATCCTTCGGCCCGAGGGCGGACCTCCACAAAGGCAGGCACCCCACTGGATTGCCGCGCTGCGCTCGCAATGACGATACCGGCCACGCTGGGGGCATTCGCGGCTGCCGCCGCTCCTACAAATTCACGCATGATGCCCCCCGTGGGAGCGGCGCCCTCGCCGCGATTGCCCCCGGGACATCCTTCGGCCCGAGGGCGGGCCTCCCACAAAGGCATTTCCGCTGCTGATTCGGCCTTGGCCACATAGTCCAAGTCGCAATTCAAGAAATTAATTGGAATCTGACCCCAATTACTCTGCGCCGGTATCGTCATTGCGCGCCCTGTGGGAGCGGCGCCTTCGCCGCGAAGGCTATTGGTATTGAAATTCACGCCAAACGAATTCGCTGGACCAGGCGAACTCTGGTGCAACTTATTCACCCCAAAGTTGCAACCATCTCAATTCTTGGCGCAATAGATTGCACGACCTTTTGAAATCCGTGTCCGGGGTTGGATTGCCGACTTGAAACGATAAGGCCCATCTTTTCCAACATGCCAACATCCTTGGTGACAGAAGATCGATTGCGATGCAAACGACTGGTCAACTCCTTAATGGTCTTGGGCTCGCGCATGACCTCACTCATAAGTCGACGCCGGGTTTCAGACAAAACAGTAAACATGCGCTGCGGATCTTCAAATGACAACGTCACTTTCTTTTCAAATTCCTGTCCTTGGTCAGCTTTACGGGCTGCCTCTTTCGCGCGCACAAAAAATTCGGCCAGATCATCGGTGCGAACGGCGACTTTGCTCATTTTTTATTCCCTCGTGTTTCCTTAATAATTTCCAACCACTCTTGCTGGAATTTCTCCAGGGTTGCTTCATAGCTGGTGAACTCAACTGCCATGACCTCGCCCATGTAATGCCGGTGGTGATAATCATGCGCATTGTCAAATCCAAGGACTCTGCCATTGTCAACATGGCAAATTGAATGGTTGATGTATGCCAGGTTGTAGCGGGTCACCACAGTCTTGCCATTCTCCTGATAACCCCAGACCTCGTAGCTCAACAAACCGCCACCAGACTTGGACTTGAGTTCGAATCGCTCTTGCTCAAGCAGGGTTTCCTTGATTGGTTTTGCCATAATTTCTTTAACAACAGATGTGCATAATATTAGCACACCTGATGACAACCTCAACTTCCACGCTAACTCAAGGCATGATGTCGTTTGTCATAAAACTCTGGACTGCCACGCTACGCTCGCAATGACGAAACCAATTCACCGTCATTACGCGCCACTCCAAATACCCGTCATTGCGAGGAACGAAGTGACGTGGCAATCCATGACTGCCGGACTTCCCTGGATTGCCGCGCTGCGCTCGCAATGACAACTCCCCCGCCATCCGTCATCAACAAGAGAGATCTGGATCTGCCTGACCATGCGCCACCACATACACCGAACCGCACTGCATGCATCTGCGTGCGCCATCGCCATACACGTCTTCGGCCCACGCCAACGTTTCCAGGCAATCTGCGCAGAACGGCAACTTTGACAGCACGGCACACACTCGGGCGCTGCGGGTCTTTCCTTCATGCGTATTCCGGTGATCGTGACCGGTGATTCCGGCAACGTGACCGCAGATTCCGGTGATCGTGACCGGGCATGGTGCTGCGCGGTTTAAATTGTAGGGTGTACTGTTTTTTGGGGCGGTTTTGACCTTTCCCTGCATTCGGTTTTGGTGGTTTGGAATTTTCTAAATCAGGCCCCCGCCAGGGCCGCCGGCAGGCCCTCCCAGGTTGTGCATGTACCCATGCATTACCCGCCCCCGGCAGGATCAGCGGGCCTATGCGCCCTCGGGGTTGATCGTGCTTACGTTGGATTTCGCTTTGGTGGCTGTCTTTTTGCGCATCGATTCACCTGTGAGCGTGAATCGGTGATGGTTTTGCATCTGTCGATCCAGCATTGCGTCCGCAATCGTGGCGTCCCCAATCCATTCATGCCAGTGCTCAATGGGCAGCTGACTGGTAATGATGGTGGCGCGCGTGTTGGCACGGTCATCGATGATCTCCAGCAAATCAGCCCGGGTCTGCGCATCCATGGCCGTCATGCCCCAGTCGTCCAACAGCAATACATCCGTGTTCTTCAGTGTTTCCAACCAGCGCGTGAAGGTGCCATTGGCGTGGCGTATGCGCAGCTCCTCGCCCAAGCGCGGCACACGCTGATAGAACGCACTTTGGCCGCGCCTGCAGGCGTGCTGCGCCAGTGCACAAGCCAGCCAGGACTTACCCGCCCCGGTGGCCCCGGTGATCAGCACCGCATGGCCCTGGGTCACCCATTCGCCCAAGGCCAGACTCATGACAGCGCTGCGCTCGATACCGCGTGTGCGGCTGTCCAGGTCTTCAATGGCGGCCTGTGGATATTTGAGCTTGGCCAGTTTCAAGAGACGCGCACAGCGCCGGTCCTGCCTGCCATGGACTTCGCGGTCAACCAGCAGTGCCAGACGTTCTTCAAAGCTCATGGCGGTCATGCCGCTGGTCTGGAGTTGGAGTTCCAAGGCCTGGGCCATGGTTTCTAGGCGCAGGCTGCGCAGTTGATTCAAGGTGGTGTTCATCATCATGGTGGAAGCCTATTTGTGTTGTGTTTGCGTTCGTGCTGTTTCATTGGTAGTAGCTGGGGCCGCGCACATGGGCGTGACCGGGGCTTGTCCACTCGGCTGGCGTGGCCTGCACTTGGTCGCGTCCATTGGCCAGCATGTCGCGGATATGCGTGTATTTGCTGGTGCCCAGGCTCAAGGCGATGGTGCAAGCCGCCTCCAATCGGGCCTCGCCATAGCGCTTGGACAGGGACAGCAGACCCAGACAGGCGCGGTAGGCGTGTTCGGGGTGTCGCTGGCGCTCCAGCATCTTGGCAACCACCTTGGCACAGGCCACGCCAATGCGCTCACCCCAGCTGATGAGGCGCTCGGGCGTCCACTGGGCATGGGCTTGGTGGGCCAGAGGTAAATGCTCGACAACGGTGGTGTAGCCACCCTTGTGGGCGCAGCGCATGTGGCTGGCCACCCGCTCACCGCGGTGCAGAACTTCCACGGCGGCAGCGGTAATACGCAGCTCCAGGGCCAGTCCCACCAAGGCGTGGGGCACGCTGTAACGGTGGCACTCAAACTCGATGTGGCTGTCGATGTGAACGCGCACCGTCTTGAAGCTGGCCCATTCCCAGGGTTGCGCTGGCAGGGGCGACATGGCCGGGGCATCGAGCTGGGCGAAGGCGCTGGCACGGCTGCCGGGCAGCTTCTGAAACAGCTTGTTGTTGAGCCGCGTGAGCAACGGCGCAATTGCGTCGTTGACGTCAGCTACTGTGACAAAGCGCTGGTGGCGCAGGCACGCCAGTATCCAGCGCTCCACCAGCAGCACGCTCAATTCGACCTTGGCTTTGTCCTGGGGGTGGTAGGCGCGCGCAGGCAGCACCGAGCAGCCGTAGTGGCGGGCAAAGTCCAGCACGCTGTCGGTGAGCAGTGGCTCGTAGCGGTTGGCCTGGGTCACCAGGGCGCGCGGGTTGTCGGGGATGATGAGTTGGGGCACGCCACCAAAGAAGGTCAACGCACAGGCGGTGCCATGCAGCCAGTCAGCCGCCGTTTGACGCTTTGTTGCCAGGCAGAAGCTGTAGCCCGAGGCGCCCAGGGTGGCCACGAAGATGTTGGCACGGCCCACCTCGACGCCGTGCTCGATCAGGGCGATGGTGGGGCCAGCGTAGTCGATGAACATCTTCTCGCCGGCGCGGTGGCTCTGGCGCATGGAGCGTTTGAGGCGCTTGGCGAACTGGCGGTAGTTCTCGCTGAACTGGGAGTAGCGCAGGGCTTTGAGGGGAGAGTCTGCACTGTGCTCACAGCCGACTTGGGCGCTGTATTCCTGCCACAGCAGCATGAGGGTGACGCCTTTGCGGCGCAGTTCCTGGTGCATGCGAGCGTAGTCCGGGCGGGCGAATGTGCGGGCATTGGAGTCCCCGAACATTCGGCGCTCCAAATCTGCTTCGCTCATGGCGTCTATGGTGGGCCAGTCAAGGCCTGCCGTGGCTGCCAGGGCGCAGTATTTGGTGACGCTGCCTTTCGCGATGCCAAGGGCGCTGGATATTTTTTGGTGGCTTTGCTGGCCAACGAGTTTGAGACGCAGGGCGTCTTTGAGTTTACGCATGTTGATCCTGGGGGTGGGCATGGGGCTCCTGACAAAGTGTCAGAGGCTACAGGCTCACAGGGTTGATTTACATGCGCAACAACATGCCTGCTGGGGCATCGGTCACGATCACCGGAATCACCGGTCACGATGCCGGAATCGTCAATTTAGCCCCCGGTCACGATCACCGGAATCCCTGGTCACGATGCCGGAATGTGTGGTCACGATGAAACGGAATATGCACTTCAATTAATTGGAATCTAACCCCAATTACTCTTCTCTCCAATTACTTAAAATGTATTAACAATTTGCTTGACTGTTGGCGTATTTGTTAATACAAATCAGTTTTCGCAAGGCCAACAAACGAGAGGTAAGAGACTATGAACGCACGCGCCCCACTGATTGATGATGACGGCGAAGTCAGGGAGCTGACGGCCGAAGATTTCAAGCACTTCAAGCCCGCACGGGAGGTGCTCGGCGCCGAGCTGTACGCCATGCTCACCAAGCAGCGCGGCCCGCAAAAGGCCGCCCTAAAGGTGCCAACCACCATCCGCTTTGATGCCGACGTGCTGGCCGCTGTGAAAGCCACCGGCAAAGGCTGGCAAACGCGGGTGAATGATGCCATGCGGGAGTGGGTGCGCTCGCACCCGGTGGGCTAGCCTCCCTCGTCATTGCGAGGAGCCGCAGGCGACGTGGCAATCCATGACTTCCGGACTTCCCTGGATTGCCGCGCTACGCTCGCAATGACGATACCGGCCGCGCTACGCTCGCAATGACGAAACCAGCCGCGCTTTGCCCGCAATAACAACCCCACCATCACCGCCCCACCCCATCCAAAACAATGTCCGCCAGCACCCGGTTCCCCTCGGCAGACGGGTGAATGCCGTCTTTGTACCAGCGCCCGTTCCAGCGCTTGTCGTGCAGCACATGCACCACGCGCCTGGCACCGGATGCTTGCAACAGGGCCTTACCCGCTGCAAAACCGTTGGCCTCTGCGGCTGGGTCTGCCACCTCGGTCTGGCTGGGGTACAGCACAAACGTGGTCTTGGCCCCATGCAGGGCCATGAAGGATTGCAACTCTGCCGCCAGATCACCGTCTGGCACCTTCAAGGCTGCGGGCACGTCACCACAGGGCGCAAAGGTATAAACGTATTTGTTCAACACATACCACAGCGCCACCGTGGGCCGCACGCGCGGGTGCGTTAGCTCACAACGCCAGCTTGATGCCTCTGCACCAAAATCACCCGAGTTCAGCACAAACACAATGTGGCTGACGCTGGCGGGCACCTGTGGGTTCAGCCGCAGGTAGGCCAACTCATTACGCAGCGCCCAACTGCCCGCTGAAATGGGCAATCCCCCCCCCCCCCCCCCCCGGCAATGGTGTATCTGGCCTGCAGGGCTGGCCCCAGGCGGTCTTGCTGTCGATACGCATTGCCGCCATACACCACGCTATCACCTACCAGCAGCACATTTCGGCCCGCCACCCCCGGGTTCGACAGTTCACGCCGCGAAACTCACGCCTGCCTCAATTAAATCAACCACTTAGCGGCGTTTCTCGCAGAAACGTGTAATGGCACGATTTGTAA
>JAQSDS010000423.1 GCA_029946045.1 Rhodoferax sp. | reverse complement strand
CTTGCGCGTTGCGATGCAATTGTTTTTGGAGCGACGCGAGTTGTCGACACCTCGCTACGTGGTACCGAACTCTCAGTTCATCCGCTTGTCCTTGGCGCACTACTACCCAGAATTTGCATATCGCTTGACCGAGCCGATTGTTCCGGGCGTGGTGCCTGGTGCGCTGCGTGAATCACGACAAGTTCCGCCTGACGGTGGCATGGTTGGGTTTGTCGGCAAGGAATGGCTGCGCAAGGGGCTGCCTTGGGCGGTCCAAACGGTAGCAGCTTTGCGCCGCACCCGTCCCAATTTGCAGTTGTGCGTGGTGGGCCCTGCGGCGGACGATGTGGTGCATTTGTTTGCTGATTGGCGAGGTGGCTATAAGCTCATTGGATGGAGCGACCAGACCCATTACGCTGGATTTGATGTCCTGTTGCACCCCGCCAGGGCCGAGCCTTATGGCATGGTCATCAGTGAGGCCATGGCGGCCAAAGTGCCTGTGGTGATTTCTGATGTGTGTGGTGCCGCCGCGCATGTCACGGCGGCCTCGGGCGCTGTACTGCCGCTGTCGGCACCACTGGACGCCTGGGTTCAAGCACTGGAGCAACAGCTAAGCCGTGGCGATTCTGTGCCGCCATTTGAGCGGAGTTGGGCTAAGGTTGCCCAAGAGTATGAACCACTGTATTCAAAAATAGTTGACGATCAGCGGCGGTGCCTGCCTCTGGCGCAGCATGCCAGTGATGAGGCCTCCATACAATAAGCCTCACCTTACTGACAAGCTATCTACTTGACAAACTCATGACCGAGCAACCCCGGCAGCGCTGGCTCATTCTGGCTCATGCCTTCAACATGGATGGCCGTGCTGCCAGCCAGACCATCACAGACAAGTTGCCTCACCTTCGTCAGGCTGGTATCGACATGGTGGTGCTCAGCGGGGTTTCCGGTACCCAGGATAAAGCGTTCGAACATCACCAGCTCTGGCCTGCCGGGCCGGCTGGTATACGTTTTGAGTTGCGCCATGTGTTGCGGCGTCGCTTCGGCAAAGGGGTTCTCTATCGGACGCTCATGATGCTGGCTACGCTGGTATTGCTGCCCTTCCTGCTCATTGAAAAGCTACTGCGACCGGTGGAAAGTTCCTGGTCCTGGTGGCTCAGTGCTTACCTGATGGGGCGAGCGCTGGCCCGCCGTCAGTCCTTTGACCTGATCTACTCCACCGGAGGTGCCTTTGCCGCCCATGTGGCGGGAAGGGCGCTCAAACGCGCCACGGGAACGGCTTGGCTCGCCGAAGTGCACGACCCCTTTGTGACGCCCGGGCGCACACCGCGCACGGCCCAGGACAAGATGCAGGCCAAGGTTGAGCGCCAGATCTGCAGCGAAGCCGATGTGGCCATCTGGTTCACCGATCAGGCTTTGGCCAGCGCCTTGGCGCGCCAACCGCAACTGGGAGCCCGCGGCAAGATGATGCTGCCCGGCATCGATCCGCCATTTCTGACCTTACCGCCTTACACGCCCGGACCGAAATTCATTATTGGACACTTTGGCTCCCTGTCGGTGACACGCAACCTGGGCGTTATCGTCGCTGCGCTGGAGCGTTTGCAGGCGTACCGCCCCGAGCTGGTGGCGACGACCGAACTCCATGTCTATGGCGGTCCGCTGGACCCGGTGTCAAGCGAAAATATTGCGAATTCACCAGTGGGCGCTTGTGTACGCCATTTCGGTCGCATCGAGGCCGACCCTATCACAGGTCTCAGTGGGCGTGATCAGATTTTGCAGCGCATGCGCGCGATGGACGTGCTGCTGCTGCTGCACGGTGAAGAACCGATTTGCGATGAATATATTCCATCTAAATGCTATGAATACCTGTGGATGCAACGCCCGATTCTGGCCACCGTGCATCGCAATCCGCAGATGGCTGACATGTTGCGCGGACAGGGCCATGTGGCGGTGTTGACCGGCGTTACAGGGCAGGGGCCAGACCAGGCCGCACAGGCCCTGGCCAATGAATTGGCCCGTTTGTATGACCGTTGGTGCAGTGAAGGCTTGCCTGACAGCGGGCGACTTAGCCCCTACACGACCCAGGCGGCGGTAAAGCAGTTGCTTGATGATGTCGGCGTGACTGCATGACCATTGCGTATCGCGCGGATATTGATGGCCTACGGGCACTGGCCGTGCTGTCAGTGATTGGCTTTCATGCATTCCCAGAAATTTTTACTGGTGGCTTCATTGGGGTCGATATTTTTTTCGTGATCTCTGGTTACCTGATTACCGGCATCTTGCTGACAGAGTCTGCAACCCAGGGCATTGGCTTTCTGGCGTTTTACGCCCGGCGCGCTCTGCGCATCTTTCCCGCCCTCATCTTGGTGCTTGGTGCTTGTTTGTTGACTGGCTGGTACACATTGTTGGCAGAGGAGTACAAGCAATTAGGTAAACACCTTGCGTTTGGTGCTGCCTTTGTCGGAAATTTTTCTTTCTGGTTTGAGGCTGGATACTTCGATAGATTGTCAGAAGCCAAGCCACTGCTGCATCTCTGGTCTTTGGGCATAGAAGAGCAGTTCTATATCGTTTGGCCGTTTGTCTTGTGGCTGATTTTAAAAAACCGCCGTTCTGGTGAGCGGATTGTCATTGCCCTAGCCCTCTTGTCGCTTATTTTTGCAAGTTTGATGGTCTTTCTGGATCGAACTCAAGCGTTTTACTCTCCAGTGACACGTGCCTGGGAATTGCTTGCTGGTGCGTTTTTGGCATTTCGACGTCAAGGGGGGGCTTGCTCTCCTTGCTCGCGCATGCAAAGTTTTGGTCCTGTTGCCGGACTTTCTCTAGCCTTGGTAGGGGGACTGTACATTCAGGCTGTATTTCCGTTTCCAGGACTCCTTGCGCTTGTGCCTGTCATCAGTGCCATGCTATTGATTGGTGGAAATCAAGGTTCCTGGGTTAATCAGCGTGTATTGGCCCATCCCTTGATGGTGAAAATTGGCCTGATCAGCTATCCCCTGTACCTTTGGCATTGGCCCTTGCTGAGCTTTGCTTTTATTCTCGAAGGTGGACGTCCCACACCTGCCATTCGGTTGATGTTGGTTGCGGTAAGTTTCTTACTTGCGATTCTGACCTACCAGCTGCTGGAAAAGCCGCTCAAGCGCACGCGCAGAAAATATGTTGTTGTTATTATTCTGGTCACGTTAATGACCGGCTTGCTGTTGCTTGGAAAGAACGTTTATGACCGCGATGGACTTGAACGGATAAGACACAAACGAATGATTGTGTTGAATGAAACTACCAGCGAAGACTTCATCGATTTTGAAAAACGCGGCCTCATTACGAATGAGAAATGTGAGCGGCCTTTTAAATTTCCAGAGCATGATGCCTGTCTGACAGCACACCGTGACCGGCCACCTACAGCAGCAGTTATTGGTGACAGCCACGCTCTGCATGCATTCTGGGGATTGGCGGAAGCTTTCGACAGGCAAGGCGATAACCTTGTTGTGCATGGGCGTGGGGCTTGTGTTCCCTTCATCGATTTTCAGCCAGATGGCGATATCAATCGATGCCAACCTTTCATCAACGAAACATTGGCTTTTATAGCCGCCAACCAGCAGATCAGTAAAGTAGTGCTGGTTTTCCGTGGTAGATATATTTCAGAAAAATCAAGTCCTGAACTCGTGGAACGGTTCAAGTCGGGATTGGACCGCACTTTGCAAAAGCTGACTTCTGCGGGCAAGCAGATCTATTACTTTCTTCCTGTTGTGGAACCAGGATTTGACCCCAGACTCTGCGTGGGCAGCTTGCCAATGGGCCGCAAGCCTCCGTTATCCTGTGATTTTCAGCGTGAGGACGACGACAATAAATCGCGATTTTTAAGGGTGACGGCGCAATCGGTCTTGGCAAAATACCCACTTGTACAAGTGGTGGATCCGAATGCTTATTTCTGTCCTAACGGATTGTGTTCTGTCATCCGTGACGGGCACAGCAGCTTCAAAGACGATAATCACCTCTCCCACTTCGGGTCCCTGGCAATGGGCCGATCACTCGATTTCAGTCATTAAACATGTCAACTCAAGCCAAAGTCGCACTCATTACCGGCATCACCGGCCAAGACGGTTCATACCTTGCCGAGTTACTGCTTGAAAAAGGTTACGAAGTGCACGGCATTAAACGCCGTGCCAGTTCCTTCAATACCGACCGCATCGACCATATCTACCAAGATCCGCACATAGACAATGCGCGCTTCAAGCTCCACTACGGTGACTTGACCGACACCAGCAACCTCACACGCATCATCCAGCAGGTGCAGCCCGATGAGGTCTATAACTTGGGAGCCCAAAGCCATGTGGCCGTGAGTTTTGAGAGTCCTGAGTACACGGCCGATGTCGACGGTATGGGGACGCTGCGGCTGCTTGAAGCTATCCGAATTTTGGGTATGGAGAAGAAGACCCGCTTTTACCAGGCGTCCACAAGTGAACTGTATGGCCTGGTGCAGGAAATCCCGCAAAAGGAGACCACGCCGTTTTATCCACGCAGCCCGTATGCTGTGGCCAAGCTTTATGCCTATTGGATCACTGTCAACTACCGTGAAGCCTATGGCATGTATGCCTGTAATGGCATCCTGTTCAACCACGAGAGCCCACGTCGCGGCGAGACCTTTGTGACGCGAAAAATCACCCGTGGCATGGCCAATATTGCCCAGGGCCTGGAGCAGTGCCTGTACATGGGCAACATGGACGCCCTGCGCGACTGGGGCCATGCCAAAGACTACGTGCGTATGCAGTGGATGATGCTGCAGCAAGACCAGCCGCAAGACTATGTCATTGCTACCGGCGTGCAATACAGCGTGCGGGAGTTCATCACCTGGACCGCCGCGGCGCTGGGCGTGACGGTGCGTTTTGAAGGACAGGGCGTTGAAGAGCGTGCTGTGGTGGCGGCGATCAGCGGTGAAAAGGCCCCCGCGCTGAAAGTGGGTGACGTCGTGGTCAAGGTCGACCCCCGTTATTTCCGACCGACCGAGGTTGAGACCCTGCTGGGCGACCCTGGCAAAGCCAAGAAAGACCTGGGCTGGGTACCCGAGATCACGGCGCAGGACATGTGCCAGGAAATGGTGGCGCACGATTTGGCGCAGGCCAAACAACATGCCTTGCTCAAGAAGCACGGCTACAGCGTGAATGTGAGTGTCGAATGATGGCTGAGCGAGTCTATGTAGCCGGTCACCGAGGCATGGTGGGCAGCGCCATTGTGCGCACCCTGATCGCTCAAGGCGTGCCCGCCTCAGATATCATCACTCGCACCCATGCGGAGCTTGATTTATGTAATCAGGCGGCTGTGCAGGCGTTTTTTGACCAGGAGCAGCCAACGCAGGTGGTTCTGGCTGCAGCCAGGGTTGGTGGCATTCATGCCAACAACAACTACCCGGCAGATTTCATTTATGACAACCTGATGCTGCAGGCCAACGTCATCCATGCGGCGCACACTCATGGCGTGCAAAAGTTGTTGTTTCTTGGTTCCAGTTGCATTTACCCACGTCTTGCGCCCCAACCCATGGCCGAAGACGCTTTGCTCACCGGAACCTTGGAGCCTACCAACGAGCCTTATGCTGTCGCCAAAATTGCAGGTATCAAGCTTTGCGAAAGTTACAACCGCCAGCACGGGCGCGATTACCGCAGCGTCATGCCGACCAATTTGTATGGACCGGGCGACAACTATCACCCGGAAAACAGCCACGTGATTCCGGCTTTGCTGCGTCGTTTCCACCAAGCCAAGCTCAGTGCTGCGCCCGAGGTGGCCATCTGGGGCAGTGGTACACCAAGGCGGGAATTCTTGTACGTGGATGACATGGCTGCTGCCAGTGTCTTTGTGATGCAGTTGCCACTGGCCACCTACCAAGCGCACACCCAGCCCATGCTAAGCCATATCAATGTGGGTTATGGCAGTGATATCACCATCGCCGAATTGGCCAGGGCGGTGGGACAGGCCGTGGGATATCAGGGCAACATCAGCTTTGACATCAGCAAGCCTGATGGGGCACCGCGCAAGTTGATGGATTCAAAAAGAATTAACGCGCTTGGCTGGCAAGCTAAAGTAAGTTTGGAAGACGGCTTGTCGCGGGCATACCAGGATATGGTGCATCACTTGAATTGAGGATGAGCTCGGCCTCATGGCATATTCCGTCTATGGAATTCCATACTGGTGCATAACCAAACTCAGCTGCACGCAAGTTCTTTGAGAAGTAATGTCGCTTACTTCCCGTAGCATTAACCCCGGTGCTTTCAAGGCATGCTTCGTACCTTAGGTTGAACCGATTCTGCATGACGGCCAGCAGGGTAGTCTTGTTGATCGGTGCCCTGCTGTAGCCGTCAATCGCTGCATTGGTAGATGGCGCAGCCAGCATCACACTGACCAATTGGTAAAAATCGGATGGGTGCAGGAAGTCCCGCACGATGTTTTCTGCCGAGGTTTTCAACACCGTCTTATCCCGAACTGCACGCAGAATATCGGTCATCAAAAAGCGCGCTTCAATGTCCTGCGTATGGCTGAAATAGTTGAATACCCGGATGTCCACAATCGCAAGATGCGCTAGTGATCGATGACGGCACTCGGCATGTAATTTGGCGACGCCATACCAGTCCTGCGGTTGCAGATGATTGATATCAATCGTCGCTTTGGTGTCAACATCTGCCGGTGCCTCAAAGCTGGAACCATAAGCAGCACCACTGCTTAAAAAAATGTAGCGACACGTTGGATACCGTTGAACATAGCCTAGGGCCAGCTCGTCGTATTTCAGCGTCACATCAAAAATAGAAGCCCCCATGGCTGCTGTCTGAGCCGGGTTACCTACACCGACAAAGTTCAGGATGGCGTCGAAATGCTCCTGTGTTGTGAAGGCAGCAAAGTCTGCTACTGTGTAAGCTGGTACCAGGTTCTCATGATTTAGCCATTGCACCACCGCCTCGGGACGGCGCGCGTACAGTACCAATTCATGCCGACTGTGCGCCGCAAAAGACAGGATCAGGTCCTTGGCAATCTGGCTGGTGGCACCCAGGATGGCAATTCGCATGGCTTAGCTTGCCATCAAGAATGCTTTAACCCGCTGCGCAATGGTGGACCGATCCAGGCCATGCTCTTTCAGCAAATATTCGTAGCTGCCGCAGTGTTGCGAAAAACGGTCCTGCACGCCGATACGCAACAAGCGCACCGGTGCTAATTCGGCGGCAATCTCGGCGATGGCAGAGCCCAATCCCCCCAGCACCGAATGCTCTTCCAGCACAAACACGGCGCGACTCTGTGCACAGACGGCAGCCACTTGCTGGGCATCCATGGGTTTGATGAAGGGAGCACTCCAGACTGCGGCGTCAGGGTAAATCTCAGCTGCAATATCCATGGCCGTGCGCACCAGTGAGCCGGTGGCAATGAAGGCGACTTCACCAGCGTGCCCGCTACGGGTCTGCAACAAACTGCCAGGCTTTATATGGGGTACCGCCGAATGCACGTCACCCCTGTCAGACTTGCCCATGCGCAAATAAACCGGTGCATCTGACTGATAAGCCAGGTTGATGCAAGCGGTCATTTCAAATCTGTCGGCAGGTGAATATACCGATAAATCGGGAATAGCCCGGGTGCAGGCGATGTCCTCGGTTGATTGGTGGCTGGTACCCAGGTGGCTGTAAACAAAGCCGGCACCATCACCAATCAAGACCACTGGCAGTCGGTCATGGGCGATGTCGAGCTTGATCTGCTCAAGCACACGTACCGGGATGAACGCACTCAAACCATACACGAACGGCCTGAAGCCTGTACGTGCCAGGCCAGCCGCCATGCCCACCATGTTCTGCTCGGCAATGCCCGCATTGATGTACTGCGCGGGGCACGCCCTGCGGAAATCGTCAAACAATGCGTAACCATGATCGCCTGTGAGCAGCAGCACCTTGGGGTCGGCCTTGGCCAGGCGCACCAGTTCATCAGAAAAAGCGGCTCTCATACAGCACCCCCAGCCACCGCAGCCAGGGCGTGTGCGTAGCTGTCCTGATTCAGTCGGGTGTAGTGCCAGATGTTGTTGTTCTCCATGAAAGGCACACCTCTGCCTTTGACGGTTTTAGCAACCAACGCCTTGGGTGCCGTGGACTGGCTGGCCCAGAGTTGCCTGATGGCCTTATCGATGGCTTGCTCGTCATGGCCGTCGATGGTGAGTGCCTCGAAACCAAAACTCTCGAACTTGGCCTGGATTGATCCCAACGCAAGCACCTCCTGGGTGCGCCCCATGGCCTGAAAGCCGTTTTCATCGACGATCACCATGAAATGCTTCAATGCATGGTGCGCTGCAAACAGGGCACCTTCCCAGATCGGACCTTCGTTGATTTCACCATCGCCCACCAGTGCATAAGTCTTTTGATCGGTGCCGCGCAGCTTGGCACCCATGGCCATGCCAACACCGACAGAAAACCCATGGCCGAGTGAACCGGAGGTGACCTCCAGCCCTGGGATCCGGGAATCAGACAAGCCCTTTAAATCACTGCCATCGGCAAAGTAACCTGAGAACGCCTCGTCCTTGAGCCAACCCTTCTCGCGCATGCATGCGTACTGGGCCATCACACCATGGCCTTTGCTGAGCACCAGGTAGTCGCGTTCGGCTGCCAACGGGTCATTTCCCGGGTAGTGCAGGTGGTTGCGGTAAAGCACGGCCAGTAGTTCAATGATGGAGAAGGCGCAGCCGATGTGAACCGTGGCGCCTGCAAAGGCCATGTCGAGCACGGTCTTGCGTAACACTTTGGCGTCAAAGTTTGAATTTGACGGCTGCGCTGGGGTCGGCAAGGAAACATTCATGGCTTCATGCGCTCAGAAATTCACGCCAAGGTAGCTTTCAATCTTGCTGGCCGCAAACTCCAGCATCTCCCTGGTCAAGGCAGGCTGTACGCCAATCCAGAATGTGTTGTTCATCACGTTGTCGGTGTTGGTCAGCTCACCACTGATGCGGTAGTTGGCAGCTTTCATGTAGGGCTGGCGCGTCAGGTTGCCTGCAAACAGCAGCCGGGTCCCCACCTTGTTTTGGTCCAGGTAGGTGAGCAAATCGAGCCGGGTAACGGGGCAGTTGTCTTTCAGCGTGATGGGGAAGCCGAACCAGGAGGGGTCCGAGTGCTCGGTCGGCTCGGGCAGGCTGACGAACTCTTCGCAATCCTTCAGGCGTTCTTTCAGGAAGGCGTAGTTGTTCTTGCGGGCCTGAATGAAGGCGGGGGCCTTTTCCAGCTGGGCCAAACCGCAGGCGGCTTGCATGTCGGTGATTTTGAGGTTGTAGCCTAGGTGGCTGTAGGTGTATTTGTGGTCGTAGCCGTAGGGCAGGTCGCCCAGCTGCTGGCAAAAACGCTTGCCGCAGGTGTTGTCTTTGCCCGGCTGGCAATAGCAATCGCGGCCCCAGTCGCGAAAGCTCTCGGCAATCGTCTTGAGTTCGTCGTTGTTGGTGAACACGGCGCCGCCTTCGCCCATGGTGATGTGGTGTGCCGGGTAAAAGCTCAGGGTGGCAATGTCGCCAAAGGTACCAACCATCTGGCCGCGGTAGGTGGTACCCAGCGCATCGCAGCAGTCTTCTACCAGCCACAAGTTGTATTTTTTGCACAGGGCCGTGACCACATCCAGGTTGAACGGGTTGCCCAGGCTGTGCGCCAACATGATGGCTTTGGTTTTGGGGCCAATGGCCGCTTCGATCTTGCTGGCATCAATGTTGTGGGTGAGGCGGTCCACATCGACAAACACCGGCACGGCGCCAAACTGCAGGATCGGATTGACGGTGGTCGGAAAACCTGCAGCTACGCCGATCACTTCGTCACCTTTTTGAATGGCACGCTCCCCCAGCTTGGGCGAGGTGAGGGTGCTGAACGCCACCAAATTGGCCGATGAACCCGAGTTGACGGTGATCAGGTGTTTGATGCCAATGAAAGCGGCGAGCTTTTTCTCAAACTCGGCGTTGAAGCGGCCGGTGGTGAGCCAGCCGTCCAGGCTGGCATCCACCATGTACTTCAGTTCTTGGGCACCGATAACTTTGCCCGAAGGCGGCACGGCGGTCTGGCCGGGTAGGAAGGCCTGGGGGGCATACACGGCATCGGCGTATTGTTGGACCAGCGCCGCGATTTCGCGGCGGATGGCATCAGGATGTTTGGCGGTAAATTGAATGGGTGCGCTGCTCATTGGGTTTCCGAAGTTGTCGCTAAGGTGTAATGCTGTATTTGACTTAGGCACAGCTGCTGCATGTCTGTATGGGCCAGCCAGGCCTGGTGCCAGCTGCTGATGTGTTCCAGGGCGCAAGTCAGGGGCCAGCGTGGTTGCCAGCCCAGACGGGCTTTGGCTTTGGAGATGTCGAGCTTGAGGTAATTGGCCTCGTGCGGGTGGCTGCCTCCGTCTTGCTGCCAGCTCGCACCGTTGCCCCAGATCTTCACCATGTGCTCCACGATCCATTGCACCGGACGTGCGTCGTCGTCCTTGGGGCCAAAGTTCCAGCCTTCGGCAAAGGCTTGGCCCTGGGTGTAAAGCTGTTCGGCCAAGCTCAAATAGCCTGACAAAGGTTCCAGCACGTGTTGCCAAGGGCGGGTGGCGTGGGGGTTGCGGATGACCACCGGCCGGTTCTGCTCGAAGGCACGCAGGATGTCTGGCACCAGTCGGTCAGCTGCCCAGTCGCCGCCACCAATGACGTTGCCCGCGCGGGCCGTGGCGACCGCTATGCCATGGTTTTGCAGGAAGGAGCTGCGGTAGGCTCTGGTGACCAGTTCGGTGCAGCCTTTGCTGTTGCTGTAAGGGTCATGGCCACCCATGGGCTCGTTTTCGCGGTAGCCCCAGACCCATTCCTTGTTCTCGTAGCACTTGTCGGTCGTGACAACGACAATGGCTTTGACGCCGGGGCTGTGGCGTGCAGCTTCGAGCACATGCACAGTACCCATGACGTTGGTGGCGTAGGTTTCGACCGGTTCGGCATAAGACAGGCGCACCAGCGGCTGGGCGGCCATGTGGATGACGATGTCTGGCTGGCAGGCTTGCATGGCTTGCTGCACGGTGGCCAGGTCGCGAATGTCACCGATGGTGCTGCTGGCCATGCCCTGGGCGACCCGGGCTTCGGTAAAGAGGTTGGGGTTGGTCGGTGGCACCAGGGCCAGGCCATGCAATTCGGCGCCCAGGCTGTGTAGCCACAAGCTGAGCCAGCTGCCCTTGAAGCCGGTGTGGCCGGTGAGGAAAACGCGTTTACCGCGCCAAAAGCTGGGATTCATGACCATGTTTTCCAGGGTGCTTGACCGGATTGCCACAGTTCTTCCAGATGGGTCTTGTCACGCAGGGTGTCCATGGGTTGCCAGAAGCCATGGTGCTCAAAGGCGGCCAAGTTACCTTCTTGCGCCAGACGTTCCAGGGGTTCACGTTCCCAGATGGTTTGGTCGTTGGCGATGTAGTTGAGCACCTGGGGCGACAACACGAAGAAGCCGCCATTGATCAGGGCGCCATCACCTTTTGGCTTTTCCATAAAGCTTTTGACTTTGCTACCCGCTAGGTCCAGGGCGCCGAAGCGTCCTGGCGGAAGGGTGGCGGTCAGGGTGGCCTTGACGTTTTGTGTTTTATGAAAGGCGATGAGTTCGGTGATGTTGACATCGCTGACGCCATCACCGTAGGTCAGGCAAAAAAGTTCTTCCTCTTTGACATAGTTGGCCACGCGTTTGAGGCGTCCGCCGGTCATGGTGTCGTCCCCAGTGTCGACCAGGGTCACGCGCCAGGGCTCAGCATTTTGTTGGTGCACTTCCATGGTGTTTTTACTCATGTCAAAAGTCACGTCGGACATATGTAGAAAATAATTGGCAAAGTATTCCTTGATGACGTAGCCCTTGTAGCCGCAGCAAATGATGAAGTCATTGACTCCGTGGGCCGAGTACATCTTGAGGATGTGCCAGAGGATGGGCTTACCGCCAATTTCCACCATGGGCTTGGGACGGATTGACGTTTCTTCGGAGATGCGGGTTCCGAGTCCACCTGCAAAAATGACGGCTTTCATAGGGGATGCCTGACAAAGGTAAGGATGGCACGAAGTAAGCAGCGGGGAATCATAACTGCTCAATACCCTGGGCTTGCAGATCTTGGCAGACCCGTTCGGCAACCAGATTGGCAAAGTGTCCGGCGCTGAAAGCTGCCGCCGCATCGCTGCCCAAAAAATGAAGCATGTTACGTTGATACGCAGCATATTCATCTGGGCTGATCGAAAGCAGGTGCCGGTGTATTGCAGCCGTGTCGATGAATTTCCGCCTGTCAATGAAACACTCTGCCGGGATGTGCTCCAGCACGTTGTCTGCACCCCAGTAGATCGGTACACAGCCATTGACCAGGCTGTCAAATATTTTCTCGGTGAGGTAGTTGGAGAGGTCGCGGCTGTTTTCATAACAATACGAAAACCGGGCGTGTCGCAGAACGTCCGCTTTGTTGTTCAGTTCACCCCTAAAGCTGGGAAATGGCGGGATTCCGAAAAAGCGGGTCTTGAGCCGTGAAATGCTTCGCGTTATTCTGGCGCTGGTAGTGAAGGCCGGCGTTGATTTTCCCCAACCCAGACCGTAGAGTTCGAACTTGTCGGGCGCATGCCGTTCATACCAGCGGATGGTGTTGATGCGTTCCAGGTAGAGGTCGGACGGCAGGACTTCCTTGAAAGCCTTATTGGCATTGATGAGGCAACTGAAAATGTCGCGATTCTCCAGAGTCGGGGAATCTGCGCCCCCCAGCGGATGCGGGATGAGGATGGGAACCACGTTGGGCAGGTGGAATAGGCGCACATCCCAGGCAAAAGCGAGATCAAAGCCCTGGCAGTAGTCGCTGCTGGCATTCAGTTTGTTGATATCAGGATTTTCCAGGGCGATAAGGTAGCGTGGTCGCGACGCGCCATTGATGGGCCGGGCTTCAAGGTGCAAGTCGAAAGCGACTTTTTGACCCTGGTTTAGGTCGGGCGTATTGATTTCGATACCGCGTGTCAAAAAGGCTTGCCGCAACAAACGGGTGGTGGTTGTTGGGTTGTGTCGGTGGACGGTGTCTTTTTCGGCAAACAGCGAGTTGTTGCTGTGCCCGTCAGCATGAATATTGGCGTAAATCATGTCGAGGCCAGCCATTTCACCAGAACGCGCTTGGCCAGGGCTTGATAGGTTTCAAGCCGGGCATAACGCGCCCAACGATAGTGCTTGACGAAGGCTTTTGCAATGCGGCGCCTGATAGGGTGCGACCGGTCTGGCGACTTCAAGATGGTCTTGTAGACGAACGAGCAGCGGTAATCCTGCAAGATGGCATTTCCCAGCAAAGCATGATTTTTCTTTATAAAAGCCAAAAAACGCAGGCGATCCCTTCTGGATTCGGTGGCGCCGTCATTGCTTGCATGAATCCGGTAAGTCATCAGTGGTCTGCTGATCCAGAGGACGGGGCCTTTCATGGACAGGCCTAGGAGCCACGTGACGTCAGCGTATTTGCCGCCATCCGGTTCGAATCTGAGTTTGCCAATCCTCTCCTTGCTGTAGACGTAAGCGGGAAATGGCGCGATACCCAATTGCGCACGCGAGAAATAGCGGGCTGCAAGCACTCGGGGTGATGAAATGGTCTCGGTATTTCGGCATGAAAGGAAAGAAAGTTTTTGTTGCAGTTTGCCAAATGATTCAATATGGGCGTTGCAAGCATAAGCAATCATTTCGGGAAATTTTTGGAGGTATTCACTGAACCCTGCTACAAAGTCAGCTCCCATGAGGTCATCATCATGGAACAGGCAGAAATAGCCTGTCTGAACTTCGTCAATGCAGCGGTTAAAGTGTTCCAGTGCCGGCAACATAGGTAACCTGCGAACGTAATGCACGTCAGGATACTCGTTTTGGATCATGCACTGGACCTCATCATTGCTCGAATTGTCTGAAACCGTCAGGCTGAACGCCTTGTCGCTTTGGGCAAGGACAGAACGGATTGCCAGTCGGGCGTCGTCAGGACGGTTATGGCACAGGATGAATAATGACAATATTTCCATTCTTGGCTCAACTTCGCGCGTGATCGGGCAGCCCGATTAAGCAGCTTGCATGTTTCAAATGCGACCCAGGCGCCGACGCAGTCGTCTTCCAAGTCGGGACAGTAGGCTGCCTCCTTCTTGTGGCCAATCCATGTCCCTTTCCCAGTTGGATTGCCTGATGTCACCGCAGTAAAACTGGGCCAGGTCTTGTGAGCTCAGACCATCACGCTGATCCCGGTCGAACTGCCATGCATAGTGGTAGACCTTGAACAGGGCCTGGCACGGCAGCAGGGGCACGGCCTGGTAGGCCAGCAGGGCCTCGCCGTACCATCGC
>JAQSDS010000422.1 GCA_029946045.1 Rhodoferax sp. | reverse complement strand
TCGATGATGGTGCGCTCCATGTCGCTGATCATCACGAAGCGTTCCTTGTCGATCCAGTGCTTCATGACCCCGAATTCTTGTTCTGCGGTGATGTGGACAAACCGAAAGTCATAGCCGCCGACCGTCTGCGGACGCACGCGCCGCGTACATGACACATACACGGTGAAGTTCGGCTGCGTCACCATGCGGTGTAGCTCAAGCGCTGTGCCGTGCGAGAGAAAGTAGGGTGCTGCACCGGCGAGTTCGCGCGCGATCAGGTACGGGCTGTCGATGTGCTCAGTGGCTCGCCCGAGTTCGAAGGGCACGAGGTTGTACAAACCGGGCTTCAGTCGCGTCACCAAGCCTCGCTGCTGGGCCTTGTGCACGAGATTGCGCGCCGCTGCGGCCGACAGACCGGTGATCGAGCCTACATCCGCCAGGGTGAACGTGGATCGGCGCAGCTCATTCAGTTCGGTGAAGAGCTGTGCTGCTCGTGGGCCCAGCGTCTTCGTATGCAAGTGATATTTTGCGCTCAATTCGAACCCCAAAAGGAAACGTAGTGCGCAGTAAATATAACACTAACGATATCCGGCGGCAAGTTTGTCTCCCGAAGGGAGACAAACTGAGCGTAAAATGTAACAATGAAAATTCAAAGGCGAAAGTCGCCATAGGCCGCACCAAAAGGGAGAGTGCTCGATGACCGTCAGTGTCCATAATCCAGACCAGTACATGGCCAGTCTGCGGCAGATCATTGCCCAGGGACGCAAGCGGATCGGCCTTCTGGTCGGGGCGGGCGCACCGGCCGGTATCTTCCCGCCTGGTAACGACAAGCCGCTAATCCCTGCTGTAGCAGGCCTCACCGACATGGTGATGGAAGCGCTGAAAGCCGACTACGGCAAGACCCTGGATGCCGTATGGGCCGAACTCGACACCCCGAACATCGAAACGATCCTGTCGCGGGTGCGCAGCTTGGCCAGTGTCATTGGCAAGACAAAGGTCCATGACCTTGACGGGGAAGGGTATAGGAAGCTGAGCGAGGCCATCTGCGAGCAGATCGGCACCATCGTTAACAAACCCCTTCACGAGGGGCCTTCACCGTACACCGAGTTCGTGACGTGGATCAGCGGCACGGGACGCGAACACCCGGTGGAAATTTTCACCACCAACTACGACTTGCTGTTCGAGCAAGCGTTGGAGCGCACGCGTATCCCGTTTTTTGACGGGTTTAGCGGTGCCAGTGAGCCCTTTTTCGATCCGTCTTCAGTGGCGAGCAATGATCTGCCAGCGCGTTGGACGCGTTTGTGGAAGTTGCATGGCTCGCTCGGCTGGGCCGCCAATGCGCGAGGCGAAGTGGTGCGCACGGGGAAAGCGAATGCCACCCATTTGGTGTTCCCCGAGCATCTGAAATACGATCAGACGCAGAAGGCGCCGTATGCCGCGCTGTTCGACCGCTTGCGGGCGTTTCTGATGACGCCAGACACGTTGCTGATTGCGACCGGATTTTCCTTCGCCGACGCACACATTTCCGCGCGGATCGATGAGTGCCTGGCCGCCAATCCGTCGGCCAGCGTGTTCGCGTTCCAGTTCAAACCGCTCGAACAAGAAGTCCACGCCCGCGACATCGCGGGGCGCCGGGCCAATATGAGCTTGTATTCGCCAGACAAGGCCATGATCAATGGCATTGCCGCTCCGTGGATGCCGGGTGACCTGCCAACGCGCGACTGGGGGGCTATTCGAGCCACTTATTGGGACATCGATGAGAAGAGCGGGGCTGCACAGTTTCAACTTGGCCGCTTCGACCGGCTCGCGCGGTTCTTCGCATCATCACGCGCGGCTCAGCATTTCCCGTCTCCACCACCGACGGTGGAGTCATCGACTGCAGTGGATACTCCCTCGCTGGAAGACGCAGCGGCAGTGCCATCGGCTGGTGTTGCATGAACTCGAAGCCGACATTGTTGGGGTACGTGGGTGCCGTGACTGGCGCGACAGTTAGCATCCGGCAGTCGCCGAGTGTGGCCTCGGGCATCGCCATCATCGGCGGCAAGAGCTACCGCATCGGCCAGGTAGGCAGTTTCGTGCGCATCCCACAGGGTTATCACGATCTGTACGGCATCGTTGCGGAGGTTGGTGCGAACGCAACGCCGGAGACAGCGCGCGAGCCGAATGATCGCGGTGACCGTTGGATGACGATTCAGCTTGTCGGTGAAATCGTCGGCTCGTCGTTCGAACGTGGGATCAGCCAGTACCCGAGTGTCAACGATGAAGTTCACCTCGTCACAGAAGAAGACTTGGCTGTGATCTACGGATCAGCAGATGGTGGCCAAGTCGTCATTGGTCGATTGGCCAACGCCGAAGGCATCTCGGTTCGCATCGATCTTGATAAGCTGGTCACGCGACATAGTGCAGTGCTAGGTTCCACGGGTTCCGGAAAATCGACAACGGTTGCGAGCCTGCTGCGCTCAATAGTTATGGGCGAACCTGGCGAGGTCAATGCGGGCTTCCCCAGTGCAAGCGTCTTGCTGCTCGATGTCCACGGTGAGTACAGCCGCGCCCTGCAATCCATCGCGACGGTTTTTCGTGTCAACCCAAGTGACGGTGAAGAACCGTTGCACATCCCATTTTGGGCGCTTGATCCCGTTGACTTGCTGACCTTCATGATGGGAAAGCTTGACGATAAGCCAATGAGCCAAATCTTAGACAAGGTTCTGGAATACAAGATGACGCTCGCCAAAGCGGTGTCGTTTGCCGGGTTGGATGTCACGTCGATGACGGCAGATAGTCCCGTTCCGTTTAACCTGAAAAAACTGTGGTTTGAGCTCGTGGACCCAGAGATCAAGACTTGGGAGGACTCGGCCAAGACCAAGCCTGCACTGGCAGAGGCGGGCGATGCGGAAACATTGAAAGCGCCCAAATACAAGCCAAATGGCTTGGGGTCAACCGCGCCATTCATCAACAGCATTGGCGTACTCAGCATCCGGCGGCCGTTGGATCAGATGCGTTCGCGTCTTCTCGATCGACGCTATGATTTTCTCCTGCACCCTGGCGCATGGGAGCCAAAGCTCGACGGTAGTACCGAGAAGGACTTGCCGGACTTGCTAAGTACTTGGCTTGGTCATGGGAAACCGATAACCATTTTGGATCTTTCAGGCATACCAAGCACCGTACTCTCACAATTGATTGCGGCCATTCTGAAGATCATCTATGAGGGCTTGTTTTGGGGCCGCGAGAAGAGCGAGGGTGGCATTCATCGCCCTATGCTTGTCGTCATGGAAGAGGCACACCGCTATCTTTCAAAGGAGGGCGGGGGCCCGGCACGTGACATCGTGCAGAGAATCGTCAAAGAGGGACGCAAGTTCGGCATCGGCGCGATGATCGTCAGTCAACGCCCTTCCGAAGTTGACGAAACGATCCTGTCTCAGTGCGGCACATTCATCGCCTTGCGGCTTTCCAACGCGGCGGACCGGAGCAAAGTCCAAGGTGCGCTGCCAGACAATCTGTCCGGCATCGTCGAAAGTCTTCCCGTACTGCGAACCGGCGAAGCAATTATCACGGGCGAAGCTGCGCGTCTCCCATTGCGCTGCCGCATCGCTTTGCCGAACGAAGAGCATCGCCCACAGAGTGAAGACCCCGCAGTCGCAAAACGCTGGAAGGGCGAGCGCATCACCGAAGACTACACACGGCTCGCTGCATCTTGGCGAGCTCAAAATTCATTGTGGGCTGCTGCCCGCTATACACGCGAAAAACTTAAACCCGAGGAGATTGCCGATATGGAACGCGAAATGGTGGCTTCGTCCACGATCTTGTCGGCGGGTTATGACGCTGCTTCAGAGACCTTGGAAGTCGAATTCAAGAGTGGTGGCACTTACCAGTACTACAACGTACCGGAATCGGTCTATCACGACTTCATGGCTTCGGATTCGAAGGGGAAGTTTCTGCACGTCTATATCAAGAGCTCATATCCCTGCTCTCGCGTGTAACAGAAACGTCGAATAAAACGAATGCGTCGAGGAGGCAAGGGTGATTCTGACTGACAACGAAACCAAAGTTGATTTGCTCAACAACGAAGCGATTGCGACGACCATCATCGGACTGCTGCGCGAGAAACCGGATCACCCCGTCACCATCGGTGTCCACGGCGACTGGGGCGCGGGGAAGTCCAGCGTCCTGGAGATGATCGAAGCGGGATTCGCGGGCGACGACGACGTGCTCTGCCTAAAGTTCAATGGCTGGCGCTTCCAGGGTTTCGAAGACGCCAAGATTGCGTTGATCGAGGGCATCGTCACGGGTCTCGTGGAGAAGCGCCCGGCAATGACGAAGGCGGCAGGGGCGGTCAAGGATGTCTTCAATCGTATCGACTGGCTAAAAGTCGCGAAGAGGGCGGGTGGCTTGGCCGTGACCGCATTCACCGGCATTCCGACGCCGGACCAGATCAACGCTATCGTCGGAACGCTCGAAGGGCTGTTCGCGGACCCAAGCAAAGTCGCGACGAAAGAAAACCTCACCGCCGCAATCGAAGGCGTGAAGTCGATATTGAAGCCGGGCGAAACCAGGAACGTGCCGGAGGAGGTTGAAGCCTTTCGCAAGGCGTTCGACAGGCTCTTGAAAGATGCGGGCATCAAGCAGCTCATCGTGTTGATTGATGACCTCGACCGATGCTTGCCGGATACGGCCATCGAGACACTCGAAGCAATCCGGCTGTTCGTCTTCACCGCGCGCACAGCCTTCGTCGTTGCCGCCGACGAGGCGATGATCGAGTACGCGGTACGCAAACATTTTCCTGATCTTCCCGAAACCACCGGGCCGCGCGACTACGCGCGGAACTATCTGGAAAAGCTCATCCAGGTGCCGTTCCGTATCCCGGCGTTGGGCGAAACAGAGACTCGCATCTATGTCACGCTGCTGCTGACGGGGGCCGAAATTGGTGATGATGACGAGAGCTACGCGAAGCTCATTGGCGTGGCGCGTGAACGCCTCAAAAGGCCTTGGGAGAGCGCCGGTCTTGATGCCGCAACGGTCAAGGCCGCACTCGGGTCAAAGGCCGACAAGGCCCACAATGCGCTTGCGCTCAGTGATCAGATCGGTCCGATCCTGGCGAGCGGCACCAAGGGCAATCCGCGTCAGATCAAGCGATTCCTGAATACGCTGTTGCTTCGGGAGCGCACGGCGACGGCGCGCGGATTTGGCGCGGACATCAGCTTGCCAGTACTGGCGAAGCTGATGCTGGCCGAACGATTCATCCCCAGGCTGTTTGAACAAATCGCCTTCGTTGCGGCGGTTCATGCGAAGGGTCTGTGCGAAGACATCGGCGCGCTGGAAAAGAGCATCACTGCGGACAGCGCAAAAACAGATGGCCAGCCTGCGGCGGATGAGCGAAAAGGTGCCAAACCGGGTGATGCGGTCGCTCCGCCTGTCGAAAATGCAGTGCTGGTGGAATGGAAGTCATCGGAGACGATTCGCGACTGGGCGCGCGTTCAACCGTTCTTGACGGGGGTCGATCTGCGCCCTTATCTCTTCGTCACGAAGGACAAGAAAGACTACTTCGGCCCTGTGTCGGTTCTCGGGCATCTCGCTGCCGTGGTCGAAAAGCTGTTCGGCGGAAAGATGTCGGTTCAGGCATACGAAGCCGAACTTAAGCAACTCGTGCAGCCCGAGGCTGACAAGGTGTTCGAGGCGGTACGCACGAAGATCATGGGTAGCGGTGCTTTTGAAACCATGCCCCCAGGTGTTGATGGGCTCGTCGTCTTGGTCAAGGCACAGCCCGGCTTGCAAGTGAAGCTGTTGGATTTTCTCGAAGGTTTGCCAACCGGTAAATGCGGCCCCTGGGCGGTTCGTGGATGGCAGGGTGCCATCAAAGACGCGGATGGTGTCGCGCGCCTGACGAAACTGTTGAATGGCTGGAGCAAGGTCACCAACAATGTGGGCCTCAAATCCGCTGCAGAACTGGTGCTCAAGGATACGAAGGGGGGACGCTAATGGGAACGTCGACAGCCTATGGTGGTCCCGGTGGTGGTACACCGCTTGTGCCTTCCTGGCTCGGTGGGGACGGTGGGGGTGCGCCTCCCGCCCCAGTTCCGCCGGATGGCTCACCAAATGGCGACGGGACTGCACCGTCTCCCCCTGCGGTGCCACCTGCGCCGCCGAACCGTCCCGCGATTCCTGCGGCGGCCGATCCCAGTAGATTCTCCGGCGCCCGCAACAGTTTCACTCGTTTTGCCGGTTCAGGTGGCAGCGATCGCGCCAACCTCGGGCGGGCGGTCTCGCGCTACGTGTCCACATCATCAGGCGGTGCGCGCCAGGCAGCGCAACGCATGGGTGCATCGCGCGGCGCCGGGGCGAGATTGCTTGGGTTTCTGGCCGATGCCCAAGTGCGTGGCGTACGCGAAGCGCTCCGGTCGTTGGACCTCGAAGCGCTCGCAGGTCGCCCCATTGCTGAGATATTTGTCGGCCTTGCCGACTACATCTGTCCAGGGGCCGGCACAGTCGATGAAGGCATCGCACGCGAAGCGTATGTTGAGACCATCATCGAGTTGACCACCGAGGGCTTGACCGATCTTTCGACGTTCACGCCGGATCAGATGCAAACGGTGTTCGAGTTGTATGCAACGCATGCGATTGAAGCGAGGATCTGCAACGACATCGGAACGAAGGCAGTCACGATGCCGGCCGATGCGCAGGCAGCACACCGCGTAGAAGCCCAGTTGCGTGATTTCATCCGTGGCGGAGTCACCGATGCGCTCACCGCAGCCCGTGCCGCAACGCCCAACTTGACGCCCGAGCGAATTCAGTCCTTCGTGGACATGGTGTATGAGTCTGCGTTTGCGATTCTTCAGTCTCTCGGCGAAGCGGAGGCGAACCAATGAAGCGACAACTGTTAGCAGGCCACTTCGGTCCTGACGATCGCACGTCTATTTCCACTGCGGCCGACGAGCAGCTGACCCGGCTTGAACTGGTGGCTGGCGAGAAGATGCTGGATCACGGAATCGGCGGGGCGCTAACCAGTCTGAAGGCCCTGGGCGTATTCCCATCGGAGATCGGTATTGATCTGCTGGTACTCGCCGCACATGTCCACGCTGCGGACACGCGCATCTCTCGTGCGGAACAGTCGCAGGATTCGTGGACAAGAGAAATCCGTCTGGTCGTTCCGGTGAGTGACCCGGCGCGCTGGGGTGCTGCCACATCGACCTTGACGAAGGCTTTGAATTTTCTGACGGGTGATCAATGGACGATAGGCTTTCGGGTGCGGCCTGACCGGTTCGCGACTATTGCGAAGCAAGCCCCGCCCAGCCTGCTGACACCGCCGTTTGATTCGCTGAGCCTGTTTTCCGGCGGGCTGGACAGCTTGATCGGTGTCATTGATCTTCTTCAAGCCAGCTCGACACCGTTGTTGGTGAGCCACTTTGGCGAAGGCGCGACCAGCGACGCGCAAGGGAAATTGTTTGCAGGCATGAAGAAGCAATACGCGAACTCGGCGTTCGACCGATTGCGCGTCGGCATGACGTTCGATAAAGGCTTGGTGAAGGATGTCGGCTCGGAAAACAGTACGAGAGGTCGGTCGTTCTTGTTCTTTGCCCTGGGCGTATTCGCCGGAACAGGGCTTGGCAGTGGCTTCGTGCTGAGGGTGCCCGAGAATGGCTTGATCGCATTGAATGTGCCGCTAGACCCTTTGCGGCTCGGGTCAAACAGCACTCGTACCACGCATCCATACTACATGGCGCGCTGGAACGACCTGCTCACAGAGCTAGGGATCGATGGTCGCGTCGAGAATCCGTATTGGAACAAGACCAAGGGAGAAATGGCCAGTGCATGCGCAAACAAGGCATTGCTGCTCAAATTGGCACCGCATTCTTTGTCTTGTGCACACCCCGCGAACGCCCGGTGGCAAGGTCATCAAGGAAGAGGCATTGAGCACTGCGGATACTGTCTGCCCTGCCTGATTCGGCGCGCTGCGTTGGATAGCGCGTGGGGAGCAGGTCAAGACGAGACCACATACACGGTGCTCGATCTTCGCGCGCAGACACTTGATACGCGAGAATCGACAGGCAAACAGGTTCGCTCTTTCCAGTATGCAATCGAACGGTTGCGGGGAAACCCAAGCCTCGCGAATCTTCTCATCCATAAGCCAGGTTCGCTTGCGGACGAGGCCACGCGGCTGGATCAACTGGCGGATGTCTATCGGCGCGGTCTCGACGAAGTTGCGCGCCTGATCGATGGCGTGAACACGAGACCGAGCTGATGTTGGGGCATCCATGATCGCGACAAATGGTCTGGTGGACTTCCACTGCCATCTTGATCTGTATCCGGACCATCCAGCGGCGGTCCGTGAATCTGACGACGCGGGTGTTTTCACACTGGCAGTGACGACCACGCCGAAGGCATGGCCACAGAACCATGAACTGGCGCAAGCGACGCGGCATGTTCGGGCTGCGCTTGGGCTGCATCCGCAGTTGGTCGCTGAACGGGCAAGCGAACTTGCGCTCTGGGATGCCTATCTTTCAGAGACTCGCTATATCGGCGAGGTAGGCCTTGACGCTGGTCCACGTTTTTACAAATCATTTGACTTGCAGAAGCAGGTTTTTCAGCACGTGTTGCAGCGTTGTGCCAAGGCGGGCAACAAAGTCATCACGGTGCATAGCATCCGTGCGGCAAAAGCGGTGCTGGATCACATTGAGGCATACCTGCCTCCTGCAAAAGGCAAAGTCGTGCTGCACTGGTTCACCGGCAGCAAGGCCGAGGCAAAGCGTGCTCTTGAGTTGGGCTGTTACTTCTCAATCAATGCAGCGATGTTGGACAATGAGCGACATTCGTCGATGGTCGTCGCCATTCCCCTTGATAGGTTGCTGACCGAGACGGATGGCCCTTTCACCAAGACGGCTGATCGGCCTTCGAAGCCGGCAGACGTGGCCCTAGTTGTTGAGGCTTTGAGTCGCCTACATGGTGTTTCGACATCGGCGCTTGCGGCTACTGTCCGAAACAATCTGCGCAGCTTGCTGGAGCTGAATGGCGAGGGTTATTGATATGAACGATTTGTCCACCGCATGTCTTGCTGACCGTTGCATTGGTCCACCGAATTTAGGTACCAGTTGAACTGGTGAATAGAAGATCACCATGAGAAAATTGAACGAATCGGTGTTTCAGATCGGCGACATCATTTTGACGACGACCACGGACCTGTTAAGCAAAGGCATCCGCAAAGTGACTGGGAGCGATATCTCGCATGCTCTCATCTACGTCGAGTCGCATTCCGTCATTGATGCTACAAGTGATGGCGTGCATTCGCGAAATTCACAGCGCCTCTTTTGGGAGGATGAATGTGCAGTACACGTACTTCGATTCGCCGAAGGATTAGACGACACTCAGTCTCGGCACATCGTGAACTATGTCAGGGGAAGAATCGGCACGCAGTACTCGAAAATCGAGGCTGCCCGGTCGGTGTTCGGCGGTGCGAAGGCACCCAGCCGGAGGCAGTTTTGTTCGCGTTTGGTGGCCCAAGCGTATGCCAGCGCGGGCGTGAATTTGGTGGACGACCCCAACTATTGTGCGCCAGATCATCTGAAGAACAGCACACAGCTGATCACCGTGCAAGGCGCCGTTCGGCACGTCAGCGACGAAGAGATAAAGGGCTGGCAGGGTGTTCACGACACCCCGCAGAGCATGCGAGATGCGACCAACTCTCTGCTGTCGGGTGCACGGACCAAGAACGCGAGCATTGAAGATGTAAATGACATCGACCACCATCTGCAGGTGACACCCGGCGACGACGCATATTTTGCAAACCTCTACGAAAAATCGGGTTACCTCACGGTCTGGGTCGCCGAATGCGACAAAAATCGCTGGCAGTACGACTTGCAGGCGATGATCGACGCGCCTGGCCTCGATGTAGCGAAGCGGCAATATTGTGAGAATTTGCTGAGTGATGATGAAGAAGGACTGGTGCGTTTCGAGGTCAACCGGGCGGGGTACTCTTTACTTGCGGAAGAATTTTCTCTGGAGACCTTTCGCCGACTCAAGACCTTATATGAAAAGCTGGTCGAACTGCACCTAGACCGTCGACAGACGGCTGCGCAGTGGCTGACCCGCCAAGGCTCAGCAGTTTTGCCTGCGAGGAGCCCCGCTGTCCTGTTGACACCCCACACGGAAGGATGGTTTGCTGCCCTGGGCGCATGGAATCCGCAGCAAGCGGCTCACACGCGTTCGATCCTACAGCAGTCTGGAAGCGACGCTGTGTGTTCCATTTGCGGGGATGCACCGGTGAGAGACTATCGCCTAGTCGGACCAGGGGTTCCGGACGGTGCGATCTGCACCCTGCGACTTTGCAATGATTGTTGGCGCATACGCGCCAATATGCATGCTGAGTCCTTGGCCCTGTTGACGTGACTGAGGGCATGCCCCGCACTAGCACTAGATGGGTAGCTTTGGAAGGGCGTCGCCGCGAGGACGAGGCATGCTTCGCCGAACTGGCACAGCGAATCGGGCAGGCCAACGACATCGACAAGATAGGGTAGGGTAGGTGTGTTGCTGCAGGCGAAGTGATCGAGAGCCATCGGCTTACCACCGGGGCTGTACCGTGGCAAAGTAAAATGTAGCTCGGTTTGCCGTTGTTCGTTGACGATTGATGCGCTGAAGTAGTCGCCGCGCAAACTGAGTCCATCTCCCGCGCCAGCAAAAGCTGTCGTTTTTTGACGGTATAAATGACGGTAAAATTGAATGATCACTACGAACAAAGCCAGTATCCATGCGGGTTCCAGAACCTGGGAAACAATAGAGTGGGAATAAAACGCCTTTGCCAATGACTGACGAGCAGGCCATGCAATTGGCGCTGGCACAAGCTGCGTTGGCCAGTGCAGCAGGTGAAGTGCCAGTCGGTGCGGTGGTGCTCCGGGACGGTGTGCTCATAGCCCATGGGCATAACGCGCCCATTGGTCAACACGACCCCAGCGCCCACGCAGAAATGCAGGCTTTGCGCGCCGCAGCGCAGGTGTTGGGCAACTATCGCTTGCCCGAGTGCGAGCTCTTTGTGACCCTGGAGCCCTGCGCCATGTGCGCTGGTGCGATGCTGCACGCGCGGCTAAAACGCGTGGTTTTTGGTGCCACTGATCCAAAAACCGGTGCGGCAGGATCGATCATCAATTTATTTGAACAGAGTCAACTCAACCATCAAACCCAAGTGCAGGGTGGGGTGCTGATGCAGGAATGCGCCGCTGTGCTGCAAGCTTTCTTCAAACTGCGGCGCGCACAAAAAATGCGCTCCCCCTCGCCATGAAAAAACATATTTATATTTATTCCCCCTCTGGAGCAATGCGTGACAAGGCCGCTTTCAAACGCGGTGTGGCCCGGTTGCAGGCATTGGGCCATGAGGTCGAGGTCGATGCCGACGTCTTGACCAGCCACCAACGCTTTGCCGGTGATGATGAAACGCGCCTCGCCGCCATTCACCGCGCTGCCGCCAGCAAGGCCGATGTGGCCTTGATGTCACGCGGCGGCTATGGCTTGACGCGTATCCTGCCGCAGATTCATTACAAGAAAGTAGCCAAGGCCATCGAGCAAGGCATGTTGTTTGTTGGCATCAGTGATTTCACCGCCTTTCAAAGCGCGGTGTTGGCGCGTACCGGGGCCATCACCTGGGCCGGTCCGGCGCTGTGTGAAGGCTTTGGTGTGGCCGGTGAACCCGACGACATCATGACCGCCTGCTTTGATGATTTGCTGCTGGGGCAGGGGGAGGGCGCAGGCTGGCGGCAGCATCGCGACACGGTTTCAGACAAGATAGGCGCCGTTGATGCCAGTGCTGCGGGTGGACTGGCAGATGCCTCACGGCATATCAGCAACGCTACGTTATGGGGCGGCAATCTGACCATCCTGACTTCGCTTTTGGCGACCCCTTATTTTCCCGAAATCAAGGGTGGCGTTCTGTTTCTTGAAGATGTTGGCGAACACCCGTACCGAATAGAACGCATGCTCACGCAACTGCTGTATGCAGGCGTTTTGGCCCGACAAAAAGCCATCATTCTTGGGCAGTTCACTGAGTTCAAGCTCGTTCCACATGACCGTGGTTTCAAGCTGCCAAGCGTGGTTGACTGGTTGAAAACACGGATCAAGGTGCCAGTTTTGACGAATTTGCCTTACGGGCACGTCGCCACCAAGGTTCTGTTGCCTGTGGGTGCCAAGACAGACTTGTCGGTGGAGGGCCGCGATGCCCTGTTATTTTGGGGACATTAAGGGCGGCAAGACAGGTAGATTGACCTAAACTCGTGGCATTCACGAAGGAATAATCACCCATGGCAGTTCACTCAACGGTTGTCTTTGCCGATCTGTTTGGAAGTACAGGGGTGTTTGAGTCGCTTGGTAATGCCAAAGCGACTGCCGCCGTCACCCAGGCGACCAATTGGGTTGCAGAAAAAATTACGGCCAACGGTGGCAAGGTGGTGAAGCTCTTGGGTGATGGCGTGCTGGCCACCTTCAAGAAGAGTCCGGAGGCGATTGCCGCGGTGGTCGAAATTCAGCGCAGTTACCAGTTGCGCCTGGCAGGTTTGGCGCCACAACTTTACATGCCCTTGCGTATTGGTGTGGTCCGTGGTGACGTTATTCTTGTAGACGACGATTGTTATGGCGACGCCGTCAACACCGCGTCCCGTTTGAGCGAGCTCACGGGCCCACACCAGATCTGGGTCAACGACAAGGCCATAGAAAATAGTCCGAAGTTGGATGATGTTCATTTTCGATTTCTGGGACCGATTGCCATACGTGGTCGATCAGAACCATGTAACGTTTACCAGATTGAATGGCAGGAAGACCAGAACTCGGAATACTTTACGGTGCAGGCACCTGCGAATGCGCAATCCGAAACAGGTGTCGTCGATGTCCTTGGCGGCCAGATCGAACTCTCGTTCAATGAGCTCCGGCAAACATTCCAGGCCTTTGAGTTACCGATACACATTGGACGTTTTCGTAAAGTTGACTTTGTTGTCAATGACCCACGTGTTTCCCGGAGCCACGCCACGATTGAGTGGCGTAACGGCAGTTTTATTTTGGTGGATGAAAGTTCTTATGGGAGCTGGATACGTTTTGCGGGCAGTGGGGCCGACCTGATGCTGCGACGCGATGAATGCGTGCTGCATGGTCATGGGCAATTTGCGCTCGGAACCTCGTTCAGCGATCCCAGCGCGCCGATCGTGTCGTTTGTGGTCCGCTAACCGATTTATCTTGTTGCATTTTAACTTAACATAATATACATCGTATGAAGTACAGTCACAGGTCGAACTATCGTAAAACCTGCCCCCATGACCCCGAAACCCGCGCCCAGCTTGGCCAACGCCTGCACTATGCCCGCTGCAAGCTTGGCTGGTCGGTTGAGGATGCCGGGAAATATTTTCAGGTCACCGACCGCACTTGGCATAACTGGGAAAACGGCTCACACCGCATCCCGTATGCAGTCTACAAACTGGCGCGCATCTTGGCGCGGCTTGAGTTGCCCAGTGAGGCTTGGGCTGGCTGGCGCATCGAGGGCAATCTATTGATCACGCCTGAGGGTCGCCAGATCACGCCACAGGATGGTAGCTGGTGGTCGTTGCTGATCAGGCAGGCCCGGTGTTTTCGCTCCGCTATGGCTGAAATGACCCGGCTGCGCCTGCTGCTCAATGAAACCAAGGACGCCGACGGCCTCTTGACGGGGTGCGTTAGCGCCCCCGAAAGCGCCGTAGGCGCGGGGCTTGTCACATATAAAACAAGTGGTAACTTGACAGGATCGACAGATGTCATAAATGCATCAGATAGACATCAAAATGACGTCATAATAGAATCATGGCCTATTCTTTACGACTTCCAGAAGCCCTTGACGCCGTTGCACGCGCCAAAGCCGACTACCTTGGTATCAGCCTCAACGCGCTCGTTTGCGTTGCCCTGGACGCCTACTTGCGAGAACCGGGCCGACCTGCTGCGCCCGGATCAGAGCCAGACCCGAAGCCTGCAGAGCCATCTAAAACAACTTACCAAAGTCCAGAGCCTGAGCAACCCGCAAAGCTCACAAGGGCCGAAAAGCAAGCCGCTTACGAAGCCCGAAAAGCCTTGTTCGGTAAGCGCTAGGCCGAGCGAAGCGAAGGCCAGTGCGTCAAGAACAGGTGGTCAATCATGAGCGCCCTTCTTGCTGCCGTTAACGTTCTGAATGATCGGCTGATCTCTGCCGACGCCATCGCCAAGGCGCTCGACCTGGCGGGTGATGGTGACCCGCCGCCGTGGGTGTTTGTATTCCGGGATCAGATCGCGGGCATTGGCGCGGCTGCCGAAGCATTAGAAACCCTCATAAGGGGTGACTCATGAGGG
>JAQSDS010000421.1 GCA_029946045.1 Rhodoferax sp. | reverse complement strand
TATTTCATTTTTTTAAAGGATTTTCCGTGAAGAAATTTTTAACACTATTGAGTCTGGGCCTGTCGATGTCTTTTGGCGCTGCTTATGCCGCTGACGCTGCTGCACCCGCTAAGTCGGCCGCAGTGGCCAAACCAGCCATGGCGGCATCAGCCGCGACACCGGCTACCCCGGCTACTCCTGCGGCCCCTGACGCAAAAGGCGCCCAGCAGAACAAGATGGCAAGCTGCAACAAGGAAGCCGCCGACAAAAAGGGTGATGAGCGCAAGGCCTTCATGAAGTCTTGCCTGAGCGCCAAACCGGCCGTAGCAGCCGAGGCCGGTGGCAAGACAACGCAGCAGAACAAAATGGCAAGCTGCAACAAGGAGGCGGGTGACAAAAAGCTCAAGGGCGACGAGCGCAAAGCCTTCATGAAGACTTGCCTGAGCAACAAAGCCTGAGCCTTTTTTAAAAAATAGCTGCCAAAAACCCCGCCATATTTGCTAAGCGGGGTTTTCTTTTGGCATGATGCAGACTATGTTGAATCGCCAGACCCTGACTCCCTCCATTTCCTGTGTGATTCCTGCGTACAACGAAGCACGCAACCTGAGCACCCTGGTGCCTGCCATTTTGACGGCTCTGGCGCGTTTGAGCCCGCAGGTTGAGCTGGTCATCGTGGATGACGGTAGCCGCGATGACACGATGGCGGTCATGCATGCTTTGTGCGTGCAGTTTCCGCAGGTGATGTACCTCAAGCTGTCGCGCAATTTTGGCAAGGAACCGGCGTTGACGGCGGGTATTGATGCGGCGCAGGGCGACGTGGTGATCCTGATGGATGGTGATGGCCAGCACCCGGCCTCGTTGCTGCCCGAGATGCTTACCAAATGGCGCGAAGGCTCCGACGTGGTGTATGCCGTGCGTCGGAGTCGCGACGACCAGTCAAACCTGCAGATCAGGCTGACCGCCTGGTTTTACAAATTTGTCAATTTAGGCAGCCGGGTGAAGATTCCGGCCAATGCCGGTGATTTTCGTTTGATGGATCGCCAAGTGGTGGAGGCCCTGAAACGCCTGAGTGAACGCAACCGGTTTATGAAGGGGCTGTATGCCTGGGTTGGATTCAATAGCACCGCCATCGATTACCAGCCCTTACCCCGCGCTGACGGCAAAAGCAATTTTGGTTTGATGGGTTCCCTGTCTTTGGCCTTGACCGGTATTCTGGCGTTTTCCATTGCGCCGTTGCGGGCGTTGACCCTCCTTGGCTTCACGCTTTCGGTGATTGCGCTTGGCTACGGACTGTTCGTGACGGCTGAACACTTCATTTTTGGCAGTGATGTGCCCGGCTACGCCACCATTGTGGTGGGCATGATGTTTTTCAGTGGCATCCAGCTGCTGTCGATTGGCGTTTTGGCCGAGTATGTGGGCCGCATCTATGAAGAAGTCAAGCAGCGCCCCAACTACCTGGTAAGCCAGCGTCTGGGCCAGGGCCTGCCACTGCAAGCGGCACTCGGCCAGCCAGCCCCAAGCGCATCTGAGTCATCCCGGCCCACACACGTGTGAGTGCGTCCACCTTCTGGTTTCTGGCCGTGGGCGGTGCTGCTGCTGCCACCCACATGGCTGTGTTTGCTTTGGTGCAGGCGCACATGTGGCCCGAATTGGCTAACGCCTTGGGTTTTGTCATTGCGTTTTTTGTCAGTTTTGCCGGGCACCGGCGGCTGAGTTTCAAAGATGCCAGCACCAGCGTGGGCACCAGCCTCAAGCGTTTCGGCATCACCGCATTGGCCGGCTTTGCCAGCAACGAAGGGGTGTTTGTGTTGCTGCTGCGCAGCCTGGAACTGCCCAGCCTGCTGGCGCTCTTTTTAGCGCTGTTGTTTGCAGCCGGGCAAACCTTTGTGCTGAGCCGCTTCTGGGCCTTTCGCCGCTGATCCGTCACTGGCGACGCCGCCAGAGCGGTACAAATCCCAACCGGCACCCTGGTAAAACAGCGTCCAGCCTGGCAAACCTGCGGTCATGCGGTTGCTCTTTCGCGCCACGAACCAATGCCCCGGCGTTTGCGCCACTTTGGCAAGCACCGCCTCGGATTGCAAGGCTTGCCCGGCTTGGGCATCAAAATCAGCGCCTTCAAACAGCTCGCGCTGCCAACCGTCACCTACCCGCTTGCGTAACTCAGGCCAGTCGCCCAACACCACCATCGCCTTGCGCGTCTGCGCATAAAAGGGCAAATCATAGGGATAACCGTCGGCGACGTACAGGGTATCGGCAGGGTTGGCGGCACAGGCAAAGACCTGCGCCAGATCCTGCGTGCGCGTTTTACGGGTCACATGGCCCACGTTCAGCACAATGCCCAGCGCGATGCCGATGTTGATCACGATCACAGTGATGAACACCTTTCGCTCCGATGCGCGGTGCGCCATCACGCGTTCCCAGCCCAGTGCCGCCAACAGCGCCAGAGGTGGCACCACTGGCAGGATGTAGCCCACCAACTTTGAATTGGGCACCGAGAAAAAGACCAGAATGGCCAGCAGCCAAACCCAGCACAACTTCCACCAGGGTTCGGCCAGCACCCCATCGCGGGCCAATGTCGTGGCGGTGACCCGGCGCAGCTGACCCAGTGCAAAAAATAGCCAGGGAAAAAACAACAAGGCCAGCGCCAGCAGGTAAAACCACCAGGGTTGCGGGTTGTTGTAGACGGCTGCGGTGTAGCGATTGAACTGCTGGCCGACAAACATGTAATTGAAAAACTCGGGGTAGGTCTGCTGCGCCAGCACAAACCAGGGCAGCGCAATCAGGGCAAACAGCAGCAAACCACTCAGCCAGGGCAGGTACAACACTTTTTTCAACTGCCGCGTCCAGATCAGCCAGACCAGAATCACCAGGCCCGGCAGCGCAATGCCAATCAAGCCTTTGCTCAGCATGCCCAGGGCACAGGCCACAAACCCCAGTCGCGCCAGCCACCGATGCGGCTTGTCGCACGCCATGAAGGCAAAGGCAAAACACCAGATGGCCAGCCCGATCCAGGTGGCCACCATCATGTCGTGGTTGATGTACTGTCCCCCCACCAGAAGCGTCAGGCTGGTACCCAACATGACGCTGGCACGGCGTGCAATGGTCTCCGTGCTGATGGTGCGCGCCGCCAGGTACAGCGCCAACAGCATCAGACCCGCATGCAGGGCAGGCACCAGCCGCAGGGCAAATTCGTTGACGCCAAAACTTGCCAGACTGATGGCCTCCAGCCAATACAGCAGGGGTGGCTTATGGAAGAAAGGAATGCCGTTCAAGCGCGGGGTCAGCCAGTCGCCGCTGACCAGCATCCAGCGGCCCACTTCGCCATACCGGCCCTCGTCGGGAACCGCAATGGGTCTGAGGGTGGCCAGAATCAGCGTCACCAGCCATAAGCTGATGAGGATCAGCCAGGATTTTTGTCGTTCGGTCAGGGTCTTAAGCATCGCCGGATTTTAGCGGCGCAAGCACCTCACAGCCGCGCACCACGTGCACCTGCGCCTGCTGTAGGGCGGCGGCAAAGTCAGGGCTGGCCAGGTACGAAAATTCCTGCGCGCGGGCGATGCCAATGGTGTCGCCGGGCTCGGCCGCCTGCGCCGGGTGACACATCAGGATGGACCCTGCGGGTGCCTGTGCCAGCCAGCGTGTCATCAGGTCCGCGTAACGCTGTGGTCCACCGCCAAAGTCATAGATGCCAACAAGACCTCCGGCCCTGGGCACATGGCCAGCCTCGGCGAGGGAGGCCAGGGCATGGGCGCCCATCCAGCCAATGACCCGGCTCTTCAGGTCTGCCAAGCCAGGCGGCGCGCGTGATATGCGCAGGTAAGGTTTGGCAGCCAAGGCGCCGTAACGACGCACCAGCACCGCGACCAAAGCTTCGCGGATGCCCGCAAATTGCTGCACATGCTGGTGTCCGTCCACAAAGTCGGGCGGGCCCTGCCAATGTTGCTCGAACAGATCAAGTTGACGCTCAATCACTGCATGCGTCTGGGGTCGATCGAATCCGCCCAGCAGCGCGCGGCGCATCGCGCCCGCCAGTGGCAGGCCGTGACCGGTGGCCATGGCAAAGTCACTGGTCCAGTCCAGATGCAAGCCGACGTCCAGCTGACCACGCAGTTCTTGCAACAGCGCTGCATCCTGGGGCCAGCGCGGTGACAGCACCATGGCACTGGTGGCGCTGAGGCGTCCCATCCTTGCCAGTTTGGCGATGCCCATGGAGGCGCTGGCGTGAATGGCAAAGTCGTCGGCGCAAACGATGACAGCTTTTGAACTGACCGGTCCGGGTTCACGCATGCGACAGCCAGAAGCCGGGTCGGGCGTACTGTTCTTTCAGGTAGTCCACCCACAGCCGCACCCTCAGCGGCAGATGCTTGCGCTGCGGAAACACGGCATAAATACCGTTGGGCGGGGCCGCAAAGTCTTCCAGCACCGCAATCAGCGCGCCCGAAGCAATTTCGGCCTGCACCTCCCAGGTGCTGCGCCAGGCAATGCCATAGCCCGCCAGGCACCAGTCAAACAACACATCGCCATCGGAGCAACTCAACGGGCCACCGGGTTTGAGATGAACCACCTCCAGGCCACTTTTTTGTGGCACAGAAAAGGCCCAGCCCCGGTTCTGCGAGGCTTCGCTGGACAGGGTCAGGCAGTCAAAGCGGGTCAGGTCATGCGGGTGTTGCGGTGTGCCATGGCGCTTGAGGTAGCCGGGTGTGGCCACGCACAGGCGGCGGTTGTCGGCCAGGCGCACGCTCACCAGCGACGAGTCGGGCATCTCGCCCACGCGCACGGCACAGTCAAAGCCTTCCCCTGCCAGGTCCACCACGCGGTCGCTCAGGTTCAAGGAAATGGCCACCTCCGGGTGCAATTCCCGAAAATGGGGTACCAGGGGGGCCACGTGTCTGCGGCCAAACCCTGCCGGCGCCGTCAGGCTCAAATGGCCGTCGGCTTTGATGCCGCCCGCCGAGACGCTGGCCTCGGCATTGGCCAGGTCGGCCAGCAGGCGCTGGCAGTCTTCCAGAAAGGCACTGCCCTCATGCGTCAGGCTGACGCGCCGGGTGGTACGCACCAGCAGCTTGACCCCGAGTCGTTCTTCCAGTGCATCCAGGCGCCGCCCAATGATGGCCGGCGCCACGCCCTCGGCCTTGGCCGCAGCCGTCAGGCCGCCGCGCGTGGCCACCGCGACAAAGGTTTCGAGTTGTTTGAGCTTGCTCATGATGGATTGCCGGAGCCGTTATGACTCCTTCGCAGGCCCCGATATTAACGGGCATCTAGTGGGAGCCTTGTGGGAGAGGGGGGTACCTTGTGGGAGCGGCGCCCTGTGGGAGCGGCGCCCTCGCCGCGAAGGACCCCAATCTCAGGCGTAGCGCTTGCTGCGCAGGTTGTTTTTCATTTCGCGCAGCAGCGGTTGCAGCTTGTCACTGCCGATGCGCAGCGCCATGCAGGTCGCCAGGATGTCGATGATCATCAGGTGCAGCAGCCGTGACACCATGGGGCTGTAGCGGTCATAGCCTTCAGGGTGGTCGGCGGCCACGTGGATGTCGCCTGCCGAGGCCAGTGGCGAGCCACTGGCAGTGATAACGATGGTGGTGGCACCGTTTTTGCGCGCAATGTCGCAGGCGTCCATCAGGTCGCGCGTGCGCCCCGAGTTGGAGATCACCAGCACACAGTCGCCGGGCTGCAGCAGCGAGGCACTCATGACCTGCATGTGGCCGTCACTGTAGGCCACACCGTTGATGCCGAGCCGGAAAAATTTGTGCTGCGCGTCCTGTGCCACCACGCCCGAGTTGCCGACCCCGAAAAATTCGATGCGGCGACCGGCATGGTAGGCCTTGAGCAGGGCGCCGACCGCCTTGTCGATGGCGCTGCTTGAGGCGTCGTTGCGGTATTTCAAAAAGGCCGCGACAGTGTTGTCAATCACCTTGACCATGATGTCGCTGGTCTTGTCGTCGACATCGACACTGCGGTGGATAAATGGCACGCCCTCGCTCACGCTGCCCGCCAGCTTGCGCTTGAAGTCGCTCAGGCCGTCATAGCCCACGCTGCGGCAAAAGCGCACCACCGTGGGCTTGCTCACATGGGCGCGGTCGGCCAGTTCGCTCACCGGCAGCAGGGCAAAACTGCGCGGGTCGCTCAGCACCAACTTGGCCACGCGTTGTTCTGCTGGGGCCAGCGAGGGCAGCGAGGCTTTGATGCGGTCTAGCATTCTTCGGCCCAGCAAAAGCCGTCGCGGGCAATCATGGCGCTGGTGGCACTGGGGCCCCAGGTGCCTGCGGCATAGGGGCGCGGGCCCTGGGTGTCGGCCTGCCAGTGGGTCAGCATGGGTTCGACCCAGCGCCAGGCTTCTTCCTGCTCGTCGCTGCGCACAAACAGGTTCAGGCGGCCGTCGATCACATCGAGCAACAAGCGCTCGTAGGCGCCCACGCGCTCGCCGCCAAAACGCTTGTCAAAGTCCAGGTCGAGTTGCACCGGCGCCAGCGTGTGCGAGGTCTTGCGGTTGTCCTGGCCTTGGGCCAGCAGGTGCAGCTCCAGCCCGTCCTTGGGCTGCAGGTTGATCACCAGCCGGTTGGCCATACCGATTTGCGAGTTGAAAATCGCGTGCGGTGTCGGCCTGAAATTGACCACAATGCGCGCATCGCGCCCGGCCAGGCGTTTGCCGGTGCGAATGTAAAACGGTACGCCGGCCCAGCGCCAGTTGGAAATCTCGGTGCGCAGCGCGACAAAGGTCTCAGTCTGGCTGGCCGGGTTCACGCCCAGTTCGTCGCGGTAGGCCGCGACCGCCGTACCGCCAATGGCACCCGCACCGTACTGGCCGCGAATCACATCCTGCGCCAGGGTCTCAGGCGTCCAGGGTTTCAGCGAACGCAGTACCTTGAGTTTTTCGTCGCGAATGGCATCGGCGTGGGAGTTGATGGGTGGCTCCATGCCAATCGCGCACAGCAGTTGCAGCGCGTGGTTTTGCACCATGTCGCGCAGTGCGCCGGTGGTCTCGTAAAAGGCACCACGCTTTTCCACGCCCAGTTCTTCGGCGATGGTGATTTGAATGTTGGCAATGTGCTCACGCCGCCACAGCGGCTCAAACAGGGCGTTGCCAAAACGCAGCGCAAACAGGTTTTGCACGGCTGGCTTGCCCAGGTAGTGGTCAATGCGAAACACCTGTTTTTCGCTGAACACCTGGCCTACGCTGTGGTTGATGGCGCGGTTGCTGGCCAGGTCGTGGCCCAGCGGTTTTTCCAGCACCACGCGGGTCTGCGGCGTGTTCAGGCCGGCTGCCGCCAGTTGCTCGACGATGGTGGTGAACAGTGTCGGCGCGGTGGCCAGGTACATCACCACGGTGTCGGCCTGGCGCTGTGCCAGCTTGTCGCCCAGGTAGGCGTAATGCTCGGGCTTGGACAGGTCCATGCTGACGAATTCGAGCAGGCCTGAAAAACGTTCGAACTCCTCGGGGCTCGGGCGTTTGGCCAGATCCACCTGGTCAAAGCGGCTGAGGATCAAGGCGCGGTAACGCTCGTCGCTGAGCTCGTCGCGGCCCACGCCGATGATGCGCGCCCCGTCGGGCAGGGTGCCGTGTTTGAAGGCCTGAAACAGCGCGGGCATCAGTTTGCGCCAGGACAGGTCGCCGGTGCCGCCAAAGAGAACAAGGTCAAAACTCATGTGAAAAATCAGCTTGGAATGAAAGGGATGGGTCAAAAAGAATTCGTAATGTAACTTAGTTTCACGATTTTTACAAAATTTGGTAACCGCCGTGTTGAAGGCACGTCACCCTAGCGTTTTCCCCAGATCGGGGTCGAGGCAAAAAGGGGTAAGCTGCCAGCTGCTTTATCAATCGTCCCGAATAGGTTTTTCGGGGCATCTCAGGAGTCGTCATGAAGAAGTTGTTGCTGGTGTCCTTGTTGGGTTTGACCGCAGGTTTGGCTCAGGCGCAAACCGTCAACGTGATTTGTTCGGTGCAGGCTGAGTGGTGCAACATGATCGGTACGGTCTATGCGCGCACCACCGGCACCAAGATCAATATTTCCATGAAGGGTTCGGGCGAGGCGCTGGCCCAGTTGATCGCTGAAAAGGACAACCCCAAGACCGACATCTGGTTTGGCGGCACCGGGGACCCGCACCTGCAGGCGGCCGAGCAGGGCCTGTCGCTTGAATACAAGTCACCGGCCTTGCCGCAGTTGCAGGGCTGGGCGCAGCAGCAGGCCGAGCAGTCCAAGTTCCGTACCGTGGGCATTTATTCGGGTCCGCTGGGCTTTGGCTACAACACCGAGTTGTTGGCCAAGAAAAAAATCCCGATTCCAAAGACCTGGAACGACCTGTTGAACCCCGCCCTCAAGGGCGAAATTCAGGTGGCCAATCCGGCTTCCAGTGGCACCGCCTACACCATGGTGGCCACGCTGGTGCAGATGATGGGCGAAGACCAGGCGTTTGAGTACATGAAGAAGCTGCACAAGAACATCAGCCAGTACACCCGCAGTGGCACCGGCCCGATCAAGGCGGCAGCCCGTGGCGAAACCACGGTCTCGATCAGCTTTGTGCATGACGCGCCAGGTGAGAAACTCAACGGGTTCCCGGTCGAGGCCATCACGCCAACCGATGGCACTGGCGCTGAAATTGGCTCCATGAGCATCATCAAGGGCGCGCGCAACCTGGAAGCCGCCAAGAAGTTCTATGAATGGGCGCTGACACCCTCGGCACAAGAGATGGCCGCTGCGGCCAAGCAGTTCCAGGTGCCTTCCAACAAGGCGGCCAAGGTTGACAAGAACGTGCCCGACTTCAAGAAAATCAAGTTCATCAACTACGACTATGCTAAGTACGGCGCATCAAGCGAACGCAAGCGCCTGATCGCCAAGTGGGAAAAAGAAGTCAACTCTTTGCCACGGTGATTTCCATCTATCGGAATGGTTCATGGAAAGGAGCGACAGCTTCTGTGGGAGCGGCGCCCTCGCCGCGATGGCCCCCTAGGTCGCAATAACAAGTTATTGCCCATGAACAAAAACCCCAATCTGGCCATACGCCTCTGGCTCATCACGGGTCTGTTGGCCTATCTGGTACTGCCCTGGTATGCCATTCAGGACACCGCCTGGTACAGCGTGCTGCCACAGATCTTTGGCGGCACCGAGACCGCCAATGGTTTACTTCAGACGCTCCTTTATGGACGGGTCTGGCTGGCTTTGGGCCTCGCCGGGCTGGGCCTTGCCGCCATCGGCCTGATCGTTGCGCCGGGGAAATCGCAAGGCACCTGGCTGTTGGCGGGAGGCCTGCTGGGGTTTTTGGGCTTGCTGATGAGCGGCTTCATGGTGGGTGCCAAAGGCTGGTCGTTTGACGTCTTGAACGCTCAGTTTGGTGAGTTGGAGGTCAACCAGTTTGGCATCGGTATCGGCGCCTTCATGGCCCTGCTGGCGCTGGTCATGATCACCGCTTTCGGCGTGGCGCGGCGGGGTTATTTCAAGGGCGACCTGTTCATCGCTTCGGCGGTGGTGAGTTGCTCGGTGCTGCTGCTGCTGTTCATTGCGTTCCCGGTCACCAAAGCCTTGTATGGGGCTTTCTTGAATGAAGAGGGACACTGGGCGGTGTCAGCCATTTTTGAGCGTATTGGCCATGAACGTGTCTGGGGCCTGAATTGTCTGGCGGGTGGCGTGCGCTGCGGCGTGGCCTGGAACACCTTGTTCCTGGCGCTTCTCACTGCCACTGGCACCGTGATCATGGGCACCATGATGGCGCTGCTGGCCGAGCGCAGCGCCGGGCCGCGCGTGCAGACGCCCCTGCGCGTGGTGGCCCTGCTGCCCATCATCACGCCGCCGTTCGTGGTGGGTCTGGGCCTGATCCTGCTGTTTGGCCGCGCCGGCGTGGTGAACCAGTTTCTTGAATACGCGTTTGGCATCCAGCCCACGCGCTGGTTCTACGGCCTGTTTGGCATCTGGATCGCCCAGTTGTTTGCGTTCACGCCGATTGCCTTCATGATCATGCGTGGCGTGGTGCAGGGCGTGGCCCCCAGCATGGAAGAAGCCGCGCAGACCTTGCGCGCGAGCCGCAGCCAGACGTTTTTTACCGTCACCCTGCCGTTGCTCAAGCCAGGTCTGGCCAACGCCTTTCTGGTGGGATTCATCGAAAGTATTGCCGACTTCGGCAACCCGGTGGTGGTGGGCGGGCAGTATTCAGTGCTGTCCACCGACATCTTCTTTGCCATTGTCGGGGCCCAATACGACCAGGGGCGGGCGGCCTCGCTGGCCTGGATCCTGACGCTGTTTGCGCTGCTTGTCTTTGCCCTGCAGCGCGCCTTGCTGGGCAAGCAGAACTACACCACGGTGAGCGGCAAGGGCGACGCGGGCATTCCGATGGCGCTGCCCGACGGCGTGCGCCGGGTGCTCAATTTTGTGGTCTACCCGTGGCTGGCCTTCACCGTGATTGTTTACCTGTTTGCCTTTGCCGGCGGTTTTGTGCAAACCTGGGGCCGTGACTACACGCTGACCCTGGCGCACTTCCGGACCGCGTTCGGGCTGGAGTGGGGTGAGTTCGGCATGGTGTGGGCGGGCACCGCCTGGAACTCGCTGTTCACCACGGTCAAACTGGCCGGCCTGGCGGCGCCCATGACGGCCACCGTAGGTTTGCTGATCGCTTACTTGCTGGCGCGCACCGAATTTCGCGGCCAGGGCTGGTTCGAGTTCATCGCGCTGCTGGCTTTTGCCATTCCCGGCACGGTGCTCGGGGTGAGCTACATCCTGGCGTTCAACGTGCCGCCGGTGGAACTCACGGGCACCGGCCTGATCATCGTGCTGTGCTTCATGTTCCGCAATTTGCCGGTGGGCGTGCGCGCTGGCACGGCGGCCTTCAAACAGCTCGACAAGTCGCTCGACGAGGCCTCGCTGATGCTGCGCGCCTCCACTTTCCAGACGCTGCGATATGTGGTGCTGCCGCTGCTCAAGCCCGCGCTGGTGGCGGCGCTGGTGTACAGCTTTGTGCGCGCCATGACCACGGTGAGCGCGGTGATCTTTCTGGTGACCGCCGAGAACGAGCTGGCCACCACCTACATCATCGGGCGGGTGGGCAATGGCGACTATGGCGTGGCGCTGGCCTATTGCACGGTGCTGATCATCCTGATGTCCCTGTCGATTGCGCTGATCCAGTTTCTGGTCGGTGAGCGCAAACTGGGGAGGCGCAAGACCGGCATCGTCATCAAGCCCCTGGCGGCGCACTGAACACACAAGAGAAAACCATGAACCACGGCGTTGAATTCAAAAATATCACCAAGCGCTATGGTATCGACACCAGCGCTCCGCTCGTCATTCAGGGGGTCGATTTCGAGATTGAAAAAGGCTCGCTCACCACCATCCTGGGGCCCTCGGGCTGTGGCAAAACCACGGTGCTGCGCATGATTGCCGGGCTGGAAACGCCCACCAGCGGCCAGATCCTCATGGACGGCAAAGACGTGACCACGCTGGGTCCGGCCGACCGCAATGTCAGCATGATGTTTCAGAGCTATGCGCTGTTCCCACACATGAACGTGCTGGAAAACGTCATGTACGGCCTGAAGATGTCGGGTATCGAAAAGACCGAGGCCGCAAGGCGCGCTGTTGAGACCCTGGGCAACGTGGGCCTGGTCCATTACGACGAGCGCTTGCCCAGTGAACTCTCGGGGGGACAGCAACAGCGGGTCGCGCTGGCGCGGGCCTTGGTGCTGGAGCCTGGCGTGCTGCTGTTTGACGAACCCCTGAGCAACCTTGACGCGCGTCTGCGCCGCGACATGCGCGAGGAAATTCGCAGCCTGCAGCAGCGCCTGCACCTGACCGTGGCCTATGTCACCCACGACCAAAGCGAGGCGCTGGCCGTGAGCGACCAGATCATCGTCATGAACGAGGGCCTGATTGCGCAGCGTGGCACACCGCAAGACATGTACGAGCGCCCGGGCAGTGAATTCGTGGCCGGTTTCATGGGCGAGGCCATGTTGTTCCCGGGCGTTGCCGACGCGGCGGGCGTGGTGCAGCTGGGGCCGCTGTCCATTAGCTCACGCCAGGCCGTGGCGGTCGGGCCGGTCAAGGTGGCGGTGCGCCCGGAAGCCTGGCATATTCACCGCGACGGCACTGGTTTGGCGGCCAGCCTGCGCAAGCTGGCTTACCTGGGCAGCTTTTTTGAGTACACCTTTGACACCGCGCTGGGCCCGATTTTTGTCGTGTCGCCTGATCTGACCGATGTGCTGGCGATTGGCAATGAGGTCGGCTTGACGCTGGCCGACCACGGCGTGTCGGTGGTGGCAGCGCTGTAACCCGCAAGCTGAGCTTTACAAGCAGTCAGAGTCGAGCATAGTTTGATTTTTTGGGTCGACCGCTGCGGATTTCTCACGCCACACCCAGCGCTTGGCCCGGCCTAAAAAGTGCTCAAAGTCGTCCATCACGGTGAACACCGACGGAATCACCAGCAGGCTCAGCACGGTTGAGGTGATCAGGCCGCCAATCACGGCCACCGCCATCGGGCTGCGAAAACTGCTGTCGGCGGCGCCCCAGCCTACCGCCAGTGGCACCATGCCGGCACCCATGGCTAGCGTCGTCATGACAATCGGACGCGCGCGTTTGTGGCAAGCGTCCAGCAGGGCGTCAAACCGGTTCATGCCGGCGACCACGGGGTGGCCATCGCGCCCGTCGTGACCACGGCGCGCCACGATGGCGTACTCCACCAGCAAAATCGAATTTTTGGTGGCAATGCCCATCAGCATGATCAGGCCAATGAGCGAGGGCATCGAGAAACTCTTGTCCGCCAGCAGCAGCCCGACAAACGCGCCGCCCAGTGACAGCGGCAGTGCCGCCAGAATCGTGAAGGGGTGCAAAAAGTCCTTGAACAACAGCACCAGCACGATGTAGATGCACAACACACCGGTCAGCATGGCCAGGCCAAAACTGGCAAACAGCTCGTCCATGATTTCGGCGTCGCCCAGCGTGAGCTGCTTGACCCCGGCGGGCAGGTTTTGCAGGCTGGGCAGTTTGGCCACGGCGGCTGTCACGTCGCCCAGGGGGGCGCCGGACAGTTCCACCTCAAAGTTGATGTTGCGTGAACGGTTCAGGCGGTCAATCACGGCCGGGCCGCCGGTCACTTCGAGCGTAGCCACCTGGCTCAGCATCACCGGGCCTTTGACGCCAGGCACCGCCAGCCGCCCCAAGAGCTCAAGGTCTTGACGGGCGTTGCTGTCGAGTTTGACCACGATCGGCACCTGACGCTGGCTCAGGTTGAGCTTGGCCAAGGCCGTGTCGTAATCCCCCACAGTGGCAATGCGCAGGGTCTCGCCAATGGCGCTGCTGGTCACGCCCAGGTCCGCGGCACGGGCAAAGTCAGGCCGCACGGCAATCTCGGAGCGGATCAAGCTGGCACTTGAGGTGATGCTGCCCAAGCCGGGGATGGTGCGCAAATCTTTCTCGACCGCGGCGGCGGCGGTGGCCAGCGCCTGCGGGTCTTCACCGGTCAGCACCAACTGGTATTTTTCGCCGGAGCCACCGAGGCCCACCTTGCTGCGCACGCCCGGCAACTCGGCCATGGCAACCCGGATCGCGCTCTCGATGCCTTGTTTGCGGGGCCGCTGGCCGCGCTCGGTCAGCAGCACGGTCAGGGTGGCCTTACGCACTTCGGTGGTGCCCGCAGGTGCAAACGGGTCAGACCCGGCCGAGCCGCCACCCACGGTGGTGTAGACGCTTTTGATGTGGTCAACCCGGGTCAGCAATTGGCGCGCGGCTTCTGCCGCTTCGCGTGTCTGGGTCAGCGTGGCGCCTGGTGGCAGCTCCAGGTAGACCTGGGTTTGTGAGTTGTCGTCGGGCGGGATGAAGCCCTTGGGCAGCAGTGGAATGAGTGCAATCGAGCCGACAAAAAACACCGCCGCAGCGCCCAGCGTGAGCCAACGGTGGCTCAAAGCCCAGCGGCTGGTGCGCAGGTAGGCCGGCATCCAGAACGGGTCTTTGTGCGGACGCGGGCTGCGCTTCATGAGGTACGCGGCCATCATGGGCGTCAGCACCCGCGCCACCACCAAGGACGCAAACACGGCAAGTGCGGCGGTCCAGCCAAATTGCTTGAAGAATTTGCCCGGAATGCCTGCCATGAAGGCGGTCGGCAAAAACACCGCAATCAGCGTGAAGGTGGTGGCCACCACCGCCAGACCAATTTCGTTGGTGGCTTCCATGGCAGCCTGGTAGGGTGTTTTGCCCATGTTCAGGTGGCGTTCAATGTTTTCCACTTCCACAATGGCGTCGTCCACCAGTACCCCGATCACCAGCGAGAGCGCCAGCAGCGTGACGGTGTTGATGGAAAACCCGAGGTAGGCCATGCCGATAAAGGCCGGAATGACCGACAGCGGCAAGGCCACGGCCGAGACAAAGGTGGCGCGCACATTGCGCAAGAACAGCCACACCAC
>JAQSDS010000420.1 GCA_029946045.1 Rhodoferax sp. | reverse complement strand
CAAAACTAAAGCGGCTAAACACAGCTTGCAAAGGCACTGGCTGCGGGTAAGGTGCCCTGGCGCACACAAAATATGCAGCGCAATATCTTGGCACCTTCGCCTACCGCTTCAATCGCCGGTTCGGCCTCAAGACGCTGCCCCAGCACCTGCTGGTGGCCGCGGCGCAGTGCGGGCCGCACTCGCAGCACTCGATTCGGACGGTGGCTGAAGTTCATTGCTAATCAGGTCTTTAGTTGAATGGACGGTGTGCGTCAAGCCGAAGATATCGGCAATTGACCATCACGCTATTGATTGAGTAGCTGACAGCGCAAGTTCCACGGGGGCTGCGCGGTCTTTTTACTCCCAATACCGCGTCGCAAGCCCGCAATCAGGCCGCTCAGGCTTGAGAAGCCAAACTCAGCGCAAAGCCCCATAAACAGGCGCTCACGGCGTATTACTGTATACAAACACAGCTATAGTGGTAGTGCCAGTCCTATCCAGACTGGCGCAGCTCCATGCAAGGCCCGCCCCATCCATCACCGCAGCAATCACCGCCGCATTCTCACCAGCACCCGCGTGGGCACCAATATGCCCCGCTACGCCCTCAGGCTGCGGCAGCCACCAAACCCACCAAAGCCTACAACCCTCGTCATCCCGAGCGCACCCTGCTGTACCGCACGATTGCCGAGCACTTCGAGACCTGGTTTGAGCTCTCCAGCGCCGGCCAGTTCGACGGCCAGGACGACCACCACACGCCACCCGCCTACGTAGAGAAGGCCTTCCGCAAATACCTCGAATGCGGCATCTTTGCCCACGGCTTTGCGCGGGTGCGTTGCGACGATTGCGGTGACGATTTTCTGGTGGCCTTCTCCTGCAAAGGCCGTGGTGTCTGCCCTGCATGCAACACCCGGCGCATGGCCGAGGCTGCTGCGCATCTGTGCGACCATGTGTTCCCCCGCCTGCCGGTGCGCCAATGGGTGCTCTCAGTGCCCAAACGCATTCGCTACTACCTGCAGCGTGACAAGGGTGCGCTCAACGCAGCCCTGCGCATTTTCTTGCGCGTGGTGCAGCAGAGCCTGGTAGCGGCTTGCCCCGGTGCGGCCAAGGCTGACCCCGCCAGCCTGCACGTGGGCGCGGTCGCCTTTATCCACCGCTTTGGCTCCAGCTTGAACACGCATGTGCATTTCCACGTCTGCGTGGTCGATGGGGTGTTTGAGGCGCTGCCGGGTTCAGTGTTACCAGGCTCAGAGTCAGATACGAAATCCGTCAAGCCCCCATCGATCACCTTTCATCCGGCACAGATCGACGTGACCGCAATTGCTCAGGTGCAGGCCCAAGTGCAAACCACCGTGCGCAAACGCCTGCTACGCGCCTTCGTGGCACGCGGCCATCTGGAATCGCATGACGCCAAAGACATGAACGAGCGCGGCGCTTCCAGCCAGCACGGTGGCGGTTTTTCAGTCGATGCGGGGGTGCGCATTGAGGCCACCGACCGCGCCGGGCTGGAGCGCCTGCTGCGTTACTGCGCCCGGCCACCTTTTGCCATGGACCGCCTCAAGCAGCGCGGCGCTGATCTGGTCTACCGCTGCGGCAAAGGCCACGCAGAGCCGCTGCAGTCCGACAAGTACAGCGGTGAACTGGTGCTCACGCCGCTGGAGCTGATCAACCGCATCGCCCAACTGGTACCACCACCGCGCACGCATCGGCATCGGTACTACGGCGTGCTGGCTCCGAACTCGCCACTGCGAGGGTCGGTGACGGCTATGGCGCAGATGCCAGTGTTCGCGCACAGTTCCAGAGTAATAGATGCGAATTCCGGGGCCGATGTGGGTTCGAGCGTCACTGCCATGGTGCTCGGCAGCGCTGGTGGTGCGGCCCCGCCTGAGCTGCCTGCCCAACCCAAACCCCGCCCACCCGCGCACTACCTGTGGGCCGCGCTGATCGCCCGTATCTATGAAGTGTTCCCGCTGATCTGCCCCAACTGTGGGGGTCAGATGCGCATCATCGCGTTCATCACCTTCAGCGCCGATATTCAGAAGATTCTGGAGCACATCGGGGTCGAACCGGAAGCCCCGCGCATTACCCCGGCACGTGGGCCGCCGCTGTGGGACGACTGTGGTGCGCAGGGGTTGCAGGAGCTGGGCGAGGGTGTGGAGGCTGGGCCGGACTGGGATGCCATGAGCCAATCGCCGCCCGACTACTCCGACGATCAGCGCACTGCGTGGTGAACTTGCAATAGGTATAGGTCGCAACGACTGCGCCGGGTTGAGGCTGTGTTGGTGGGCCGCCTTTTCGGCGTACTGTGGTGACGGCGGCGCAAATTCTTGGGAAATCAGACTGGCGATTGTGGGCGGGTGTGCTTTTTGATGCCCAATTTTGGGGGCATACTTCGGCTCATGCGGTTGGAGTTCTTATCCTTTGGTCGTGTCGGTCAAACCAACGGATGTCAGCTAGCCGCCGTGTGTGTGACTGCCCTAGCCTCAAGCCGATCAGCCGGAAACTGCCTCAAAAACACCCCGTTGATATCAGCGTCAGCCCTCAGCCACGCGTCATAGCTGTCTTCAGGCAGGATCACCACCATGCGCTTTTCATCCGTGGGCTTATGAAACAGTCGCATCAGCCCGTGCTCCGCTGCGTTAATCGTGAGCATCGTGTAACTGTGCACGGTCTGGCCTTGAGGCGAGCGCCAACTTGACCACAACCCAGCGATTCCAAGCGGTTCGCCATCGGCGCGAATGATGCGGGTCGGCACAGCCTTGCCGCTGCGCCAGTCCGGCTCAAAAATCGCATCAGCGGCAATGATGCAGTGCTGGGCCTTGTGCCATGCATCCCTGAAGCTGGGCTTGCTGTCCACGGTCTCGCTACGGGCGTTGTATGTGAAACGGGTGATCTTGGTGTCAGGCGACCAGTGCGGCACCAGGCCAAACAAGCCGGGCAGCGCCTCTCGTTCCTGCACGGCTTGGTCGCCAACATCGGCGTGCGGGTGGCGGCGGATGAATATGCCCTCGTAACCCGGCCAAAGATCGTGTTTGCCCAGTCCGGCAGGAGGCTCCACGCCGAAGTTGCGGATATAGCGTTCACGCTCTTTGACTCCTTGGTAGTGGCTGCACATCACAGCATCGTAGCGAAAAATCTGTCCCCGTGATCCGTGGACAGGGCTGTGGATAAGCAGCCGGATAAGCCCGCCACCCCACGTCTGCCTTGCGTACGCCCGTCATGCTCAAAAACTGAGCAATCAATGCCAATGTGCACATTTCGGCAATCGTGGACGGCCTTCAGCGCCATCGTGGACGCGCAGGGAATGCGCGCAAGCCACTTTGTGCAACGTATCGCAGTTGAACCGTCCGGGGCGAATATGACCAATCCTTGGCACCACGGGAAGCCAAGTCACTGGCTCCTACTGGCAGAAAGCGGGTGTTCCCGCCGTCATCGGCAAAACTATCCACCACTAAGCTGGCCAAGGCAGGACACGTCAAGTTACTGACGTTCAGGGTGAACGCTACCTAACCATCTGTGCAACCGATTCACTATTCGCCGATCCACCATGCAACATCAGTGATGTTTTCGGCTGCGCAACCTACGAACTTACCTAGCAATCCCCAGACCGAAGGCCGGTTGCCTTGCCGAATCCCAATGAGGCTGGACTGGCTCGAATCACCACCGATCCGAACCAGCCATTTTGAACCCCAATACCGTCAGCTTGCGAGACCACCCATACACATATATTTGATTTCGAGGTAGTCCTCAATACCGTACTTCGATCCCTCGCGCCCATTGCCAGACTCTTTAACGCCGCCGAAGGGCGCGACCTCGGTCGAGATGATGCCCTCGTTAATACCGACCATGCCGTATTCCAGTGCTTCTCCGACCCGCCAGATGCGCCCGATATCGCGGGTATAGAAGTACGATGCCAACCCGACTTCAGTGTCATTGGCCATGCGGATGGCTTCTTCCTCGGTGGAAAAACGGAACAGGGGCGCTACTGGTCCGAAGGTCTCTTCCTTGGCCACCGCCATGCTGGGCGTGACATCGGCCAGGATGGTTGGCTCAAAGAAGCTGCCGCCCAGCGCGTGGCGTTTGCCGCCGAGCAGCAGTCGCGCACCCTTGTCTATGGCATCCTGGATGTGCGCCTCGACCTTGTGTACCGCTGCCATGTCGATCAATGGCCCCTGCTGGGCACCTTCGACCATGCCGTCGGACACCTTGAGCTTGGCGACTGCCGCCACCAGTCGGCGCGCGAATTCGTCATAGACACCATCTTGTACCAGTATGCGGTTGACACAGACGCAGGTCTGGCCGGTGTTGCGGTATTTGGAGGCTATCGCACCCAGCACCGCCGCGTCCAGATCAGCATCGTCAAAGACGATAAAGGGCGCGTTGCCACCCAGTTCGAGCGAGACTCTCTTCACCGTGTCAGCACTTTGCTTCATCAGCAACTTGCCGATTTCAGTCGAGCCTGTGAAAGTGATCTTGCGCACGATCGGGTTGGTGGTGAGTTCGCCGCCAATGGCTACCGCCGAACCCGACACCACGTTGAAGACTCCGCGCGGAATGCCGGCGCGCTCGGCAAGCTCAGCCAGCGCCAGCGCCGAGTAAGGCGTCTGGCTGGCCGGCTTGACCACCACGGTGCAACCTGCAGCGAGTGCCGGACCGCATTTGCGCGTGATCATGGCGTTCGGAAAGTTCCACGGCGTGATGGCGCCGACCACGCCGATTGGCTGTTTGATGACCACAATACGCCGGTCGGTGGCCTGGGCCGGAATGGTGTCGCCGTAGACGCGCTTAGCTTCTTCGGCAAACCATTCGATAAACGACGCGCCATAAACTACTTCACCGAGCGACTCGGCGAGGGGCTTGCCCTGCTCGGCGGTCATGATCATGGCCAGATCCTGCTTGTGTTCGAGCATCAGTTCGAACCAGCGGCGCAGCAGCGCCGAGCGGTCCTTGGCGGTCCTGGCACGCCAGGCCGGCAAAGCGGCGTCGGCGGCAGCGATGGCACGGCGCGTCTCGGCCGTGCCCATCTTTGGCACCGTGCCCAGCTTCTCGTTGTTGGCAGGGTTGGTGACGATGATCGTCGCGCCCTCGTCGGCATCCAGCCACGCGCCGTCGATGTAGCACTGTTGATGGAACAGTTTGGAGTCTTTCAGATCTTTCATGGGTTTTCCTCTGTCAAAAATTGGTAGCAGCCCGACAGGCCGCAGTAAAGTATGTTGTACCTGCTGATCTATTTCTCAGAAGGCGGCCTGGTAGAGAGCCAAAGCGTCCTCGTAAGCCACATCGCGCGGGTTGTTAACCAGTAGGCGCTGTACCTTCATTGCATCGGTGGCGAGCATCGGCAAGTCTTTCTCTGCAACGCCAGCGGCGCGCAGGTTCTGCGCATAGGGCATTTCTGCGACCAGCTCGCGCATCGCTGCGACAAATGCCGTGGCCGCAGCACCGTCACCGGCGGATTGTCCGGACCGCATGGCACGCCCCAGATCGGCGTAGCGCGCAGTAGCGGAGTTCAAATTGAACTCCAGCACCGGCACCAGTACCAGCGAATTGGTCAGGCCATGCGGAAGATGGAAGTGGCCGCCCAACGGATAGGCCAACGCGTGCACTGCAGCCACCGGTGCATTGGCAAAGGCCATGCCGGCAAACAGCGAGCCGATCAGCATGGCCTCGCGCGCATTAGCGTTCTCACCATCGCCCAATACGCTACGGATGTTGTCGTAAAGCAGGCGAATTGCCTTTAGCGCCAGCGCTTCGGACAGTGGGTTCTGCTTGGTGCGGGTGGTATAGGACTCGATCGCATGCACCATGGCGTCAATACCGGTCATGGCCGTCACATGCGCCGGCAGACCCAGCGTGAGAAGGCTGTCGAGCAGGGCCACGTCGGGGTAGAGCAGCGGCGATACGACGCCCTTCTTTTCACTGGTGGGCGTGGTCAGAATGGAAATCGGTGTCACTTCGGAGCCGGTACCAGCCGTGGTAGGCACCTGGATCAGCGGCAGGCGTGGCTCCTTGGCCAGGCCGATGCCGTAGATGTCAGGCAATGCCTGTGGCGTGCGCACCAGCAGCGCCACCAGCTTGGCGGTGTCGAGCGAGCTGCCGCCACCAAAGCCGACAACGCCATCGGCCCCGGCGCGGCGCGCTGCATCGACTGCCGCCTGCACGCTGACCTCTGGCGGATCGGCAAGCACGTCTGAAAACACCGTGACCGCTACGCCCGCAACAGCGAGCGACCCCAGCGCACCTTCAATCAGTCCGGCCTTGATCAAGCCAGCATCGGTGACCAGAAACAGGTGGCGCACGCCCAGGCTTTTGGCGATCTCGCCCAGGCGCTTGGCACCGCCTTGCTCGCACACTATTTTTGGTGCGGTCTCGAAGATAAATTGCGACATAAAGGTTCCTCCCGTGGATTCATGGATAAATAGTTCAGCCAGGGGTAACAATGCCCCGTTCGATGTGGAAGACTGTGTCAACCAGATCAGCAGAATGTTTCGCGTTTGACTCCGACAGGATGACCGACAAGCCCTCGGTGCGTAGCGCGCCGATCACTTCAGCCAGACGCCGCGACAACACAGGCGCAACACCCTCAAAGGGTTCGTCGAGCAGCAGCAATTTGCGCCCAGGCATCAGTGCACGCGCCAGCGCCACCAACTTTTGCTGACCACCGGACAATTGCAGCGCCCGACGAGAGCGGAACTCGCTGACCTCGGGCATCAGACCGTAGACCCACTGCAGGCGCTGTTGGGCATCGGCAATGCCATTGGCCCAGGCCGGCAACAGGACGTTCTCTTCGACCGTCAGTGCCGGAATCAAGCGCCGGTCTTCTGGCATGTAACTGATGCCGCGCCGCGCCAGCAGGTGCGGCATCAGTTTTGTCACGTCCTCGCCGAAAACGTTGATGCGCCCAGCTTGACAGGGAAGCAGTCCCATGATGGCGCGCATCAATGTCGTCTTGCCGGCACCGTTGCGCCCAATCAGTCCGACCATGCTCCCGGCAGCTACCGTGAGCGCGACGTCGCTGAGGATGGGGATGCGGCCTATGGCGACGCTGAGGCTTTGAATGTCTAGGGCGGCGTTCATACGGCTTCCTTCAGTAAATCGAGCTCGAAGTGGCGCCCGATCACCAGTTCCTGCACCCTGGCATCGGTCAGCACCGTGCGCGGTGGGCCGTCGGCGATCACTTCTCCGCTGTAGAAGGCGATGATGCGCGTCACGTAGCGGGCGACAATTTCCATGTCGTGCTCGACGAACAACACCGTCACGCCAAATTTTTTCACAGCTGCCATCACCGTATCCATCAGCACAAACTTTTCCTCGGAGCTGACGCCACTGGTGGGCTCATCGAGCAGTAGCATGCGGGGCTTGCTCACCAGTGCCATGGCGATATCGACCAGCTTTCTTGCACCCTGCGGTACGGCGCTGATCACCGCGTTACGGAAATGGCTGATGCCGAACTCCTCAAACATGGCATCCGCCTGGGCGCAGCGTTCAGGTGTGTTGAGCGGTCGCAGGAACGATGGCCAAGCGCCCTCGGCGGCGACCAGGGAAATCAGTGTGTTTTCGAGCACCGTCAACTGGGGGAACAGTTGTGCGACCTGGAATGAGCGCGACATTCCTTGTCGTGTGATGTCACGCGGCGCCCGTCCGAGGATCGAATGGCCATCAAACAAGATTTCGCCACCGGACGGCGGCAGGTAACCGGTCACCATGTTGATGAAGGTGGTCTTGCCAGCGCCGTTGGAGCCGATGACGCCGACGATTTCGCCCTTCTCGATGCGCACATTGATGTCTTTGGCCGCCACCACAGCGCCGAAGCTGCGCATCAGGCCACGGGTTTCAAGGATCGCGTTCATGTTGAGCCCTCCTGCCGGCGTCGGCTGACCAGGCTCCACAGGCCCTTGGGCAGGAACAGGATCAGCGCCAGCAGCACGATGCCGAGCACCATCTGCCAGGTATTGGGTGCCTCCTGGATCGCGAAGGTGCGGATCACCGAGAACACGATGGCGCCGATGAAGGGCGCCACGACGTGCCCGGTGCCACCCAGGATGGCGATGAAGACGAACTCGCCGGAAGTGGTCCAGAACGCCATGTCAGGGTCGATATGACCGCTAGCCATGGCCGTCAAGCCTCCACCGAGCGCCGAGATGGCGGCGGCGAAGACGTAGTTCATGAATAACAGTGCGCGTGGCGACAGGCCCAAGTATTCGACCCGAATCTCGTTTTCACGGATGGCCTCGATGACGCGCCCGAGTCCGGACACCAGGTAGCGATGGAACCCGATCGCAGCGGCGGCGGCGATGACGACCGTCAGCACGTATAGCGCCTGCTTGCGCGCGTCGCCTTCGGGCACCCAGCCAAGAAAGCTCGGCGGCGCGACATTGAAGCCATCGGTCGAGCCGAGTGCAGAAGATTTGACCAGCACGCCGTACAGGATCATCGACAAAGCCATTGTCAGCATGGCGAAGAAGATTTCGCGGTAACGCGTCAGCAGGAAGCCGCACAGCAGTGCCAACAATACTGCGGCAGCCGTCGCCAGCGCCAGCAGCGCAAAGGCATCGCTGATGCCGAGGTATTGCGCACCAAGGCCGACACCGTAACCGCCGACGCAGTAGAACAGCGCCTGACCGAAGGACACCAGGCCGGCACGCATCTGCAGCACGACGCCCAGCACCACCAACGCTTTGGCGAAAGCCAGAGTCAGCAGGAAGCTCAACCAGGCAGGCATGACCCAGGTGCCGGCGATGAGGACGGCCGCGGCAGCCAACAGTGCCGACTGCGTTGATAGGAAAGGTTTACGTAAAGTCATCAGATTCTCCTGGCCAGGGCCTGGCCAAACAAGCCCTGCGGGCGAATCGCCAGAACCAGAAACATCACGCCATAGATGACGAAAAGTTCGGCCTCGGGCGCCAGATGGACGGCAATGGACCGCGCCAGACCGACCAGCACCGCGCCGGCGGCGGCGCCGCCAATGCTGCCCAAACCGCCGACCACGACGACGGCGAAGGCGAGGATGATGACCTCGACGCCGATCCCCGGAGTGACGGCGATCGCCGGTGCGGTCAGTGCGCCGGCCAGCGCGCCGAGCACGGAGCCGATCGCGAAAGTTGCAGCGAACATGGCGTTTACGTTGACGCCCATGGCAATGGCGATCTCGCGGTCGTGGATCAGCGCAGTTAAAAGACGGCCTTTCTTGGTGCGGTTCAAGGCAAACCACGCCGCCAGGCCGATGACGACAGTGACCGCAATCGAGGCGAAATCGTAGGTGGCAAAACGCAGCCCGGGAACGATTTCGGTCTGACCCAGCAGGCGGTAGGGTTGAAAGGCAAAGTATGGGTTAACACCCCACACCAGCTTGATTACGTCTTCGAGGATCAGCATCAGCGCATCTTTGCCCAATGGGCTCGCGCCTGCGATGGTATTGCTGACACGGGCCGACGAATGACGGTGGATGCGCTCACCTTCCTTCCTGTGCGTGTGCCACAGTCAAATGTCAACCAATTGGCCAATTTTTCCCATGTTCGGGTTTTGCGCTCTGTTTCTGCTTTGCGAAGTTATGATGGGGCCTTGCGTTCAGCAGGCATTTTGTTTTCCCCACGCCTGCCAGCACAGGGGCCATTGACTCAGGACTTCAGGGTCGCAGTTTTTGATGGAGGCATGGATGCGCCTAACATTGCTTCTCTGGCCTCTGAGCACTCTTGGCCAGAGACCCAGCGTACCGCTCCGAATTACCTTGATCATGGGGCAGCAGTCACGTCAGCGCTCCTGTTTGGCCCGGTGGTAGACGTCGCACAGCCACTGCCTCGGCCTTTTGCCCCGGTGGATCACTATCGTGTGGCCACACCACATGACGAGAATGACCCTGAAATGTTTGATGCGGTGCACCGTATTTGTGACGTAATAGATCGGGGGCAACACCAATTCATCAACATTAGCCTGGCACCAAGCGAGCCCTTAGACGATGACGACGTTCACTTGTGGACCAGCGTGCTTGAAAAACGCCTGGCCAGCGGACAGGTGCTGGCAACGGTAGCGGCCGGAAACTTTGGGGACAAAGATTACCCTGCTAGCCGTGTGCAAGTGCCATCCGATCTGGTCAATGCTTTGGCGGTCGGATCTTCTACCCTGCCAACGGGTGATGTGGTCAGGGCGGGGCACAGTTGCATTGGCCCGGGGCGGTCGCCCGGATTGGTTAAGCCAGACGGCGTGGCTTGGGGAGATGCCGTGCCGCTGTATCAGCCCCGCGCTGGTGGGTTGATCTTGGCACAGGGCACAAGTTTTGCTGCGCCGCTGGCCTTGCGTACTGCTTTGGGGGCATGTGCCTTGGCCGAAGGCATTGGCCCCAAGGTTGCCCGCGCATTGCTTATTCACACAGCCGAGCGTCCCCGGAGAGCCGAGCAGCATGAAATAGGGCACGGGCGCTTTTCTTTGGACCCGCTGGACCTACTAAGTTGTGGCGACCGCGAAGCCATGGTGGTCTACCAGGGGCAGTTGGAGCCTAGCACTCCTGTGGGGGCTACATTGCCATGGCCAACGGGGGTGGTGGCAGGCAATGTCAGGATTCGCGCCACACTGGTGTTCTACACACCGGTCGACATAGCTCACCCCATCAACTACACCCGTGCGGGGATTGAGGCACGGCTGCGGCGCAAACCCGGTGGCACCTCCGTTACCTTTTTTAGCAAGGCTAGTCTGTACGGCAATACTGAGCAAGAAATGCGTGCCGATGCCCACAAGTGGGAAACCGTGGTGTCCAAGGAGATTGGTGCAGATGCCTCATTACTGGAAGACCCCACCCTGGAATTGATCTACCGCGCACGCGATGAAGGCCGCCCTATTTCAAATGAAAAGCTGCCGCCACTGCCTTATGTCTTGATCGTCACAGTCAGTGCTAAATCAGAGTCTGACTATTACAACCGCATCCGCCAGCGGCATGCAGTGCTTACCCCCATAAGGTTGCGAACCGGAGTTACGTTGCCTGCGCGGGCGTAAAGCCGTTGCTGAGTACCGGTAGGAAATAGCCTTTGATGCAGTCTGCGGTGCGTACACAGAGCTGAATGTGATTTTCACTGCGAAACCCGGCGCCAGGATAGAGTTTGCTGCCTTCTAAAAACGGCGCACGTACCGAGTCGTACTCGGTTTCATCGCGTTTTTGGCGATACTTATGCAAGTAGTTCATTACTGCGCAATCCAGCTTGCGCCCCGCCTTGTCCGGGGTATGCCCCAAGTTTTTTGGCATTACCGCACCCACAGTGCGCACGGTTTTGCGCAGTTCAGCATGCACAGTCTTGACCTGCACCAAGGCATCATGGTCAAAAAGGTCCAAGCAGCGTCGCAAATCAATGATGGCCCCCAGTACAAAAGGAGTTTGAATCTTACCCATGCCTTGTCGACCTATTGCCCACTCCATGGCTCGGCTGGGGTTCCCTTCCCAAAAATAAATGCCGTGGCCCAGCCAGTCGTATTGTTTTTCTGAGGGGCGTAAGTGGCTCTCGGTGCCACGCAATATTTTTTCGCCAGTGGCTTTGTCGCACCCATGAAATCCCAGGACAAAGCTCGGCTGGTACTCATAGGCTGACCAAGCAGTTGCCATCAGGCGCGGAAGGGCTCTGCCAGTTCACCAGTTTGGTCAAGAATGCCGGCACTTTGCAAAAAAGCGACAGCCGATTCTTTGGACTTGCGAATTTCGCGCCCAAAGTCTTTGATGTCAGCCACGCGCTCCTGTGCGGTCATTACGCGCACCGTGTATCCGCGCAAAGGCGAAGCTACTCTCGCTGCAGCTGAACTGGAGCGTTTTGCAATTGTTTTGGTGGTGGTTGACATGATACTTTTCAGACTATAGCGAGAAATTTTACTCTTTTAGCCCTTTTCGCCTTTGGGTGGGGGTTTTGCTTGGGTTAGAGTCCTTTTGACGCATACCAGGGATCCTCCATTGAGATGGTTCCAATGCAGGGTTGAGAGTGTTGGTGTCAGATTATTCCCAGCATAAGAGATAGACAATCTTGACAATGCGTGGACAAGCAGGGGCCACTGGCCTCGTGGGCAGGGTGATGGCCACCGCGACTGGATCGACACCCGGTTCAAGGTTGAGGGTTGTCAGCACATCTGAGATGAGTCCGGTCTTGACCATCTTGTTGGGACCTCCTGGTTCACAAAAACTACATTTTGATTTACGACACGACAGTTGAACTGGTGCGCGTCTTGCGCGTGTCCCACGCTGCCAGGCAATGGCCGCCTGCTGACCGTTGAGGTCAGGGGAAGGCCAATTTGGTGGCGAAGTTGCCAGAAAATTACGGACGGCGGTTCAAGTGGTGAATGCGGAATTGAACTGGCGGCACAGCCGACGAATGTGACGACGCCCAATGAGCCACGGGAACTGGTACGATCTCTCCCAGTTGGCGCGAAATCCGCATCTTTCCGAACGGGTTTTTACCAGCCATAAAGGGCTGAGCTATCTAGGTTTGGTGCGGGTTTCGACCCCACCACCATATATGAAATCCAACCACTCATCTGGTTGGATTTTTTTTGCCTAAACCCGCGTGTTTACAAGGGTTCCCGAGGGTTCTTGCGGACTTAGCAGTTTTGCATGAGACCAGAAAAAAGGCGGTCTTTGCTCTCTCGCGGCCAATAGTCTCCGCGACAGAGAGTGCGACTAGTGGCCCGAAGTCCGCAAAGGCCCGGCGCCACCACCTTATAAATCAACAGGTTACGCGCGGACTAATCAAGCGGTTGGATTGCGTCATTGCCACCCGGAAGGGAATAACCCCGAATCGGCTGCCGTCCGTCCGGATCCTGTCGTCCTGATTTAGCGGCAGCGGTCTGCTGAATCTGCTCGAACAGATCTTGTGCGGCCTCCCTGGCAGCTGCATCTGGCTCTGCACTGAGAGGATCGAGATCTACACCGTCGCGACCGGCGACATAGGCGGGACCGCCGACGTCTTCGTCGTACTCCGAGCCATCCTCGTTGATCGCGTAGTGCGCGTCCTTGGTGACGTCCGTGCCGACCAGCTGGGACAGGTAGGCCCACGTCCAGCATCGGGCCGGATCACCTTGATCGTATTCCTCGATGAGGCGAAGCATGGCGTCCGTGTCCCCACTCTCGGCAGCCACGGTAAGCCAGTGCTTCGCATCAGCCACGCGGCCCAGTCGTTCGGCGATTTCGGCAACGGCCGCCGGGTCCGCCCCAACGTCGTGTCGTGGCTGCGCGAAGAAGGAAGGGTCGCCAAAGCGCTCCGCCAAGTCGAGGAGCGCATGCTGATTGCCGAGTCGACCAGCTTCACGAAGATGGTGGGCGCCCTTTTCCGCTTGAGCGAGTCGAGATGCGTGGGCGTCAGCCCACTCCTTTTCCACGCCCGTCAGCTCACGACCTTGTTGTGCCTGCGAGTGCCAGTAGGAGCTCCCGGCCTCCTGGTCGGCGTCTACATGGTCGGGGGCATGGATCAGTGCCAGGGCGTAGTGAGCGAGGGCGTTACCCTTGCCAGCGGCTGCTTCCAACCCATCCAGCATGATCGGCGGGAAATCACCCTCGTCGGCATTTGACCATCGAGAATCAAGCCCATCGTCCTGCTCTTCGCCGAACTGCTCAGCGTCGTCGCCAATCGGACGGTCGTCTAGGCTGGACCAATCCCCCCGTAGCTGGCTGATCAACGCCGAAATTCGCACGACGGCGATCTTGCGCTCCTCAAGGAAGGCCCCTAGCGTTACCGAGACCCGATCCGCGTCTACGGGTGCGTACCCAAGCTCGATGCAGCGGCGCCTGACGACGGCGCTGTGCGCGGGGGAGTGCTTGTCGTCCGGACGCTGCTGCGTGAGGACGGCATCTACGCCAAGTGCGGCGTAGGAGTTGAAGCCAAAGGCGGATGCCAGCAGCTCGTAGATGTGTGCTCGCTTGAAGGAGCAACCCGTACTGGCCTGGAGTTGTTGCTGCGCGGAATATGCGAGCTCTTTGATTGTCATGACGAACCTTTCCTGTGTGCCACGCCGATTTCGGGTCAGACGCACACGTTTAAGTCCCCGACGACGAGGCTCAAAGAGAGGTTTTCGACAAAAGTGAGGTGACGCCTGTTTTTACTCGTGTGCAAGTATGGTGGGCACCAGCCATTATTCTATCGTCTGCAGACCAGAATGGTCTGTCCCCAGATTCATCCCCAGATTCGGGTCCGCTGCTCTTCCCAGAGTGCCGGTGGATCCACCGCCAAATCGAACAGCGTCAGATGGTCCGGCAATTCGTTCAGCAAGATGGCGTCGACGATGTCCGGTGCCAGCGTGGTCAGGTTGACCATGCGACTCACGTAGCTGTTGTCGACACCCTCCAGCGCGGCGATCTCACGCAGTGATTTGGCATCGCCGGACTCCAGCATCCGTAACCAGCTGTGCATTTCCACGTCTGCGTGGTCGATGGGGTGTTTGAGGCGCTGCCGGGTTCA